>DASXHG010000025.1:0-5105 GCA_036488625.1 Solirubrobacteraceae bacterium
CGCGCACAGGGGCGAGGGACTGGGCAACCAGTTTCTGGCCAACATCCGCGAGACCGACGCGATCGTGCACGTGGTCAGGGCGCACGACGATCCGAATGTCGTGCATCCCGAGGGGCGAGTGGACCCGCTGGCCGATATCGAGACGATCGAGACCGAGCTCATCTTCGCCGACCTCGAGCAGGCCGAGCGCCGCCTGGACCGCGTGGTCCGCACCGCCCGGGGCGGCGACCGTCACGCCATCGCCGAGGAGAAGTGGCTGCGGGCGGTGATCGAGGCGCTGCAGTCCGGGCGCCCCGCGCGCACGGTTCCGGCCCCCGATGACGCCGGGGACGCGCTCAAGCTCCTCTCCCCACTGACCGCGAAGCCAGTGCTGTTCGTGGTCAACGTCGACGAGGGCTCCTCCGAGGTGCCGGAGGCCATCGCCGAGCACGCCGCTGCCGAGGGCGCGGGCGTGGTGGCCGTCTCGGCGCGGCTCGAGGCCGAACTGATCGAGCTCAGTGAGGACGACGCCGCCGCCATGCGGGAGGACCTCGAGCTCGCCGAGTCAAGCCTGCAAACCGTCGTGCGGGGCGCGTTCTCACTGCTCGACCTCGTGACCTTCTTCACCGCCGGCGAGGACAAGCCCGCCCAGTCCTGGCATCTGCGCCGCGGACTGTCCGTCTGGCACGCCGCGGGTCAGATCCACTCCGACATTCAGCGCGGCTTCGTGCGCGCCGAGGTGATCGGCTGGGACCAGCTGGTGGACGCGGGCGGCTACGCCGGCGCCCGGGACCGCGGCACGCTGCGCCTCGAAGGCCGCGACTACGTGGTCACCGATGGCGACGTGATCACGGTTAAGTTCACTCCCTGACCGCGGTGCTCAGCCTCCTCGCGTTCGGTCCCGGGGTCGAAAACCGGAAATAGTTTCCGGTTTTTGACCCACACCGGGCTGGGTGCCGCCCGACGGCGGTTGTCTTCACAGGTCGGTCAGGGAATCGGCGGCCTCGAGCCGGTCGGCCAACCGGTTCATGCCGTGGCTCCGGGCGGCCTCGGCGCCCTTGATCAGGTCGGTGGGTCGGTCCTGGGGTCGCTCGAGCTCGGGCGGCCGCAGCGTGGCGATGTCGCGGAAGGCGCGCAGCTGCTCGGCGTTGTCGGTCAGCGCGGCGGCGATCCGGGGGCGCTCCTGCGCGGCCGCCGCGATCGCGCCGTCCAGGGACCCGTGACGTTGCAGTAGCGACGCCGCCGTCTTGGCCCCGATTCCCGGAGCGCCCGGCAGACCGTCGGACGGATCGCCGCGCAGCGCGATGAAGTCGGGGACGAGCTCGGGTCCGATCCCGTAACGGGCCTTGACCTCGTCGGCATCGACCTCCTCAAAGCCGCTCGAGCCCTGCTTGAGAAACACGACGCTGACCCCGTCGGCGGCGCACTGGTACATGTCACGGTCGCCGGTCATGATCAGCCCGTGGCCACCGGCCTGCGCCTCGGTATGGGCCAGGGCGCCGAGCAGGTCGTCGGCCTCGAGGCCGGGATCGGTCATCGAGCTCCAACCAAAGGCGTCAAACAGCTCGGGCGCCTCGTCGAACTGCCACTGCAGATCGTCGGGGACCGGCGGGCGCTGGGCGTGGTACGGGGGGTAGAGCTCGGTGCGGTAGGCGGCGGCCTCGGCCCCAAAGCAGACCACGACCGCCCGCGGGTCCTTGTCGGCGGCGATCCTCAGGATCAGGTTGACCGCGCCGAGCAGCGCGTTGACCGGCCGCTCAGCGGTGCCCTTGATCGAGTCCGGTAGGGCGAAGAAGGAGCGGTAGAGGACGAAGGGGCCGTCGATCGCCAGCAAGGGGCCAGTCATACCGCGCCAGCCTACCCACCGGCAGCACCGGTCCCGCGCCTCGCTGCAGCTTCAGCAGTGCCCTCAGCTCCTGCGCCGCCGCCGCGCGCAGCCGGGCCGCGTTGACCTTGGCCGCCGTCACTGGCGGACCGTTGAAATGGTTGACCTGGATGCGGTAGGTCCCGGGTCCGGGCACCGCGCTGCGATAGCTCCCGCGCGCCTTGCACCGCGCGCTGCCGATCGTGTGCCAGCCCGACGGCTGCAGCTGCTGCAGGTAGTAGACCGTGCCGCCCGAGGCGGGATACACGGTCCCGCTGAGCGCCGTCGCGCTGGGATTGGTGGTGATCGTGGTAAAGCTGGCATCGGTCGTGAGCAGCCCGAACAGCCCCTGTAGCTGGCTGCCGCTGACGGTCGTGCGGCCCCGGCTCCCGACCACCGCGGCCTGGATGATCCGGGGCGAGACCCCGTGCTCGGTGACGGTGATTCCGACCAGGCTGCCCTTGACCAGGCCCCGCAGCTTGGCCGCCGCGGCCTTCAGGCTGAGTTGCTCGCTCCACTGGTGGTATGGGTCACCACCCGCCCCATCGTAGGGATCGGGGACGCCGCGCAGCCACGGTTCGGGGCTCGTGCCCGGCCACGCGTTCTGGATGCTCTCGGTGTGGCCGCCCGAGCTGGCGAAGAAGTAGGTGACGGCCGGGCGACCCTGGTAGGTGACGATCTGACCGGCGGTGGCCTGGACCGCGGCGTCGGTGGCGACGGTCTCGGCGCCCACGCCGCCGTACATCTGCGACCGGGTGTCGTCGTATAGGTCGTATCCGTTGCCGCCGACGGTGGTCGTGATCGCATACGTGCGCGCGGCCACGGCCTGCGCCTCGAGCGCCTGCGTCGCCCAACCGGCGGGCATCTCCTCGGCCACCACCCCGCGCACGTAGTCATCGAGGCCGAGCGCGTCGACGGTCTGGACCCCGCCCTGCCCGTCGGAGCGGAACTGCAGCGATCCGCGGAAGCTGCCCACCCCGGGCACGGTCAGCGGCCCTGGGCCGGCAACCGTGAGCGGAGCGGCGAACGTCGGCCCGACCGGCTTGTTGTTGGCGCCGAGGATGACGAGCCGCCCGCCGGCCAGCGTCTTTACGGCGTAGGTCTGACCCGGCTGAAGCGGGGTCGCGCCGGCCTTCGTCGCTCCCGAGAACGAGGCGTTGCCGGTCCTCAGCAGGACGCGCACGACCTGGGCGGGATTGGTGGTCCCGAGCGTGGTGCCCTGGTAGTAGTGGCCGAGGATGGCGCGGTAGCTGGCCCCATGCAGCGCGTAGCCGTAAGCGCCGTACTGGCTCATGCCGATTCCGTGGCCGTCACCACCACCGCGGATGTAGAAAGAGCTCGCCGCCCGGGCGCCTGCTACCGGCAGCCCAGCCACGGCCAGGCACGCCACCGCACCGGCCAGGGCGCGGCGCCGGCCAGGCTTGTCCAGCGAACGGCGAACTCCTACTAGGTTGAGATACGGTGCCAGAGTGAGCGAGCGCAAAGCGTCGGATGTGTTTGTCGAGTGCCTTGAGGCTGAGGGCGTGCAGTACGTGTTCGGCATCCCCGGCGAGGAGACGCTGGATCTGAATGAGTCGCTGGCCGACTCCACCGTGCAGTTCGTTCCCGTCCGCCATGAGCAGGGCGGGGCGTATATGGCCGATGCCTACGGACGGCTGACGGGCCGCGCCGGCGTCTGCCTGGGCACGCTCGGACCAGGGGCGACGAACCTGCTGACCGCAGTCGCCGATGCCTTCCTGGACCGGGCTCCCATGGTTGCGCTGACGGGCCAGTCCGACCTCGAACGGATGCACAAGGAGTCACACCAGTACATCGACCTCATCGGCATCATGCGCCCGGTAGTTAAGTGGAATGCACGGGTTTCGAGTCCCGAGATCGTGCCCGAGGTGGTCCGCAAGGCGTTCAAGGTCGCTGAATCCGAGAAACCGGGCTCCACTCATCTGGAGCTTCCCGAGGATGTGATGGGCCGTCCACTCGACGCCTCGCCCCTTCCCCGACACGCCCCCGTCCAGCCCGAGCCCGGGCTGAGCGAGCTCGGCCGCGCGGCGGAGATCATCAACCGAGCCGAGAACCCGGTGATCCTGGCCGGCAACGGCGCCATCCGTGGCCACGCCAGCCGAGCCCTGCGCGCCTTCGTGCACACCACGGGGATCCCCGTCGCCGAGACCTTCATGGCCAAGGGACTGCTCGACTACGAGGACCCCCACGCACTGGGCACCGTCGGTCTGCACGCGCGCGACTACGCGATGGCCGGGTTCGACGAGGCCGATGTGGTCATCACGGTCGGCTACGACCTGGTCGAGCACTCTCCCGAGCACTGGAATCCGCGCGGCGACAAGCGGATCGTGATGATCGACAGCGTCGCGGCCGAGATTGACGAGTTCTTCATCCCCGAGGTCGAGCTCGTCGGCGACATCGCCCACATCGTGGCCCGGCTGGCCGCGGGCTGCGAGCGGACCCCGTCCGTCCCCGCCGGCTCAGATCGGCTCCGGGAGCTGGTGCTGGGCGCGCTCCGCGACGCCCGCGATGATGACCACTTCCCGATGCGCCCACCCCGGATCCTGGCCGAGATCCGTGAGGCGCTCGGCCCCAGCGACCTGCTCGTCTCCGATGTCGGCCTGCACAAGCTCTGGATCGGGCGCGTGTTCCCCGCCCACGAGCCGGGCACGGTGCTGATCGCCAACGGCCTGGCCGGGATGGGTTTCGCGCTCCCCACCGCGATCGCCGCCAAGCTCGTCGACCCTCACCGCCACGTGGTCACGGTCAGCGGCGACGGCGGCTTTCTCATGAACTGCCAGGAGCTCGAGACGGCGGTGCGCCTGAAGACCCCAGTTGTCAACATCGTCTGGGAGAACAGCCAGTACGGCTCGATCGTCTGGAAGCAGGACAAGAAGTTCGGCCGCCACTTCGGCGTCGACTTCAGCAACCCCGACTTCGTCAAGCTGGCCGAGGCCTTCGGCATGCCCGCCTGGCGCATCGGCTCCCCGGACGAGTTCGGCCGGCGCCTGGAGGAGGCGCTCGCCCTCGACGTCCCGACGCTGATCGTGGTCCCGATCGACTACTCCGTCGACGTGGCCATCTCGCGCGAGCTCGGGGCCGAGATCGTCGCCACCTGAGCCGGCGCGCTGAGCGCCCGGGTGACGTCGGCGATCACGGCGTAGGACTGGAGGTCGAGCTGCTCAGCGCTCACCCGCAGGACCGTGAACCCTGCCGCCCGCAGATCCGCATCCTTGCGCCGGTCGTGCTCGAACGCACGCCGGGT
>DASXHG010000193.1:0-1626 GCA_036488625.1 Solirubrobacteraceae bacterium
GGGATGGGCGAGCTCGCCGTCCTGAAGCAGCTCGACCAGACGGTGCTCGTCAAAGCGCAGCTCCATTCCGTGCAGCCACGCCCTGAGCAGTGCGCGGGCGTCCTCGGGGCCGAGGTCGGTGCCGACCTGGCCGCTGCGCACATCGCCCTCGCGCATCACCCGCTCGACGATCTTCAGGACGGCCGAGGGGCTGGGGCGCCCGGCGGCGGGCTCGTCCCCGAAGGAGCGGATGGCCAGGGCCATGGCCGCATGCGTCCATTTCGCGGCGCTGCCCTGAGCCCCGTGGGCCTCCGCCTGGCCGGAGCGGACGTAGGCCAAGAATTCCTCCGGCGTGCCGGCCGGCGGGGTCTCGGTGAAGGTCCGTCCGATATCGATTCCGGCGTGGTCATCGGACCCGCCGATGGCGGTGCCCCCGTGGGTCTCGATGTACACGAACGCCGGCAGATTGAGTTCTTTGGCCCGCGAGCCGTTGCGGGTCTCCCAGATCGGGAACAGCTGGGCCAGACGGCGGCGGTGCCGTGGGGTCAGCGGGGCGCCGACGGCATAGAACGGGTGCGCGAGCGCAACCGCGATTCCGTGCCCGTGGAGGTAGTCCGCACAGGCCTCGACATCGTCGTTGTGGGCCTGCAGCCACTCGTGATCATCGGGATCGATGCCGTAGCAGAGGACATGTACCGCCTGGGCCTCGCCCTTGAAGCCCACCGTCAGCTCTTCGGAGACGAACGTGTCCGGGTAGTGGGAGATGGCCTGGGCCCCGGTGATCGTGTCGTGGTCGGTGATGGTCACGAAGTCCATCCCCTGGCGCTTGGCCAGTTCGTAGACCTCCTCCGGCGGGGTGGCGCATTCAGGCAGGGACAGAGAGCGCTGGATCCCCAGCTTGGACAGCTCGGAGGCCGTCGAGTGCACATGCATGTCGGCGCGGCTGTTATTGGTCATGAGCACAGCATTCGCGCGCGCGGGCCGCGCTCAGTGAAGAAGGCGCTTTGTTCTTGTGACCATCTGGTGAACCACGCATGGGCATCGGGGTGGGGCGAGAACCATTGGCGAGTGTCCCCGGAGGTGATCGCCGACCGCATCAAGCTATCCCGGGGCGATCTCAGCCTGGAGGTGGCGCTACGCCCGTTCTCATTCACCCTGCGCCGGCGAGGGCGCAGGTTGATCGGGGGCGGGGGGCTGTGGGCGGTCGACGGCACCAGCCGTGACCAGCTGTTGCACTTCACCGAGGCGGTGCTGACGCACGAGGAGCGAGCTCCCGCCGAGCGTGCCCTACGGGCCGAGGTGCTGAGCCGCGACGAGCATCGCCTCGAACTCGAGCTCAGGCTGCACGGTGGTCGCGGCGCCCGGGTCATGTTCGGGCTCGGAGCAGGCCAGCGCCTGACCATGGAGTTCGAGTGTGCGGGGAGCC
The DNA here is from genome assembly GCA_036488625.1 of Solirubrobacteraceae bacterium. Taxonomy (GTDB): domain Bacteria; phylum Actinomycetota; class Thermoleophilia; order Solirubrobacterales; family Solirubrobacteraceae; genus Palsa-465. The sequence goes on from DASXHG010000193.1 coordinate 1,406, forward strand.
CGATGCGCCTGGGCGTGGACTGGGCCCGCCGTCCCGGGGAGCGGCTCGTCGGGCTCGGCCTGCGCCACGGCACCACGCTTGACCAGGCCGGCCGCGATGTCCAGCTCGGCGCCGACCGGCGATACACCGGGCCCGACTGCCCCCCGGAGATGCTCGACGTCGGCGGCATACCCCAGGGCGACTGCGCTCCGATGCCGTGGCTGAATTCGAGCCGCGGCTAC
>DASXHG010000076.1:0-3677 GCA_036488625.1 Solirubrobacteraceae bacterium
CGTTGCGCTCGCCCACTTCGGCCGGGGCTCAGGTGCCATCAAAGCCGGGCGGCACGCCGAGCGTCCGGCCGCGGACCGCGGCGCGCGGCGTCAAGTCGCGGCAGGCGGTTCCGAGCGTCCGGTCATCGAACCCGAGGCCGCCCGATGAGCGCGTCATCACGGCTGCGGCGGGCCCCCTACTGGACACTGGCGCTGTTTGCCGGGCTGCTCACGCTGCCCTTCAGCTGGGCCGTGGGCGTGCTGGCCGGCGTTGCGCTTCTCCGGATCGGTTGGGCCGCGGTGAGCGCACGCTCGCTGGCCCGCCGCGACGCGGCCGCGCGCCGGGGAGCCGCGGTGGTCCTCGGCGCCGATCCCCGAGGGCGGCCGGTCTCCCTCACCGACGACCAGCTCGCCGCCCACTCGCTGGTCGTCGGCGCCAGCGGAGCGGGCAAGTCGACCACCCTCCTCCGGATTCTCGGGGAGCAGATCGCCGCCGGCAAACCCGTCGTGGCCCTTGACCTGAAGGGCGCGCCGGCGTTCGCGGCCGGGCTCGAGCAGGCCGCGGCGCGGGCCGGCCGTCCGTTTGCGCTCTGGACCCTCGATGGCCCGGCGCGCTGGAACCCGCTCGCCCATGGCAATCCGACCGAGCTCAAGGACCGGCTGATCTCCAGCGAGCGGTTCAGCGAACCCCATTACCGCCGGGCCGCGGAGCGCTACGTGCAGACCGCGCTGCAGGCGCTGGACGCCTCGGGCCGGCCGGCCGACCTCGGCGCCGTCGTCACCTTGATGGATCCCCGTCGACTGGCGGCCCTTGCCCGTGACTTCTCCAATCCCCTCGGCGATCGCATCCAGGACTACCTGGAGTCGCTGACGCCGGATCAGCTCAGTGCGATCCACGGGCTGGGCACGCGCCTGGCTCTGCTCAGTGAATCCTCAGCGGGCCCGTTTCTGTCGGGCGCAGACGTCGCTGGCCTGTCCTCCCCGGTCATCGATCTGCGGGCGGGACTGACCGGCGGCCAGGTGATCCTGTTCAGCCTCAACTCCAGTCGCTACGAATCGTTGGCCGCACAGGTCGGGACGCTGGCCATCCAGGATCTGATCAGTCTCAGCGGCGAGCGACTGCAGATAGGCCCCGACATTCTGCCGGCCACCGTCGCCATCGACGAGTTCTCCGCCCTGGGCTCGGACCACGTCCTCGCCCTCCTGGCCCGCGGGCGCGAATCAGGGTGCAGCGTGCTCCTGGCCACTCAGGAGCTCTCGGACCTCGAGCGAGCGGGCCGGGGCTTTCGCGATCAGGTCCTCGGGCTGACGACGACCAAGATCGCCCATCGCCAGGATGTTCCGGGCTCGGCCCAGACGTTCGCCGAGATGACCGGGACCGAGCTGGCCTGGGACGAGACCCGGCAGCTGCACGGGCCGTTTGACTTCTCGGGTCATCGCGGCACCCGGCGCCAGGTCGAGCGCTTTCGCGTCCACCCGAACGTGATCAAGGGGCTCGCACGGGGCGAGGCGGTGCTCCTGGTCAAGAGCCCGCACTTGCAGGTCACCCACGTCCGGGTTACGCGCGACGAGGTGCGCGACGCCGGGCCGGACCGTCTGAAAGGTCCCGCTGCGAATCAGGTCGCGACCGGGGGCGCGGTGGCGCCCGCCCAGTCGCCACCGGCGCCTGCGCGAGCGGCACTTGCGCCTGCGGTCGTCCGGCGACCGCAGCTTCCGCAGGCGGTCATCCGGCGTCCGCAGCTTCCGCCTCCAGCCGCCGGCCGACCGGCCACCAATGGCCGAGCGCCAGCCGGACCCAGCTCAGAGCGTCATGGCGGCGCCGGCCGTGACGATCAGCCGGCGCCCGGGGTGACCCGGTAGGCGTCGAACACGGCGTCGATGTTGCGCAGGCGGTTGATGGCCTGGTCGAGCGTGCGGGTGTCGCCGACCTCAACCAGGAAGCGGTTGCGAACCATCGGGTGCTCGACCGTGCCGTGGATGTCGAGGATGTTGATCCCGGCCTCGGCGAAGGTTCGCGACATGTCCTCGAGCAGCCGATGCCGGTCCCAGCCGTCGACGGCGATCTCGACCCGGAAGGAGGTATCGGCGTCACCATCCCAGCTGACCGGCGTGAACCGGTCGGGGTCCTTCTTCAGGACGGCGACGTTGGGGCAGTCGTCGCGGTGGATAGTGATACCGCGGCCGAGCGAGATGTAGCCCACGATCGGGTCGCCGGGGACCGGGCGGCAGCACTTGGCCAGACGCAGCATGACCTCGTCAATGCCCTCCACCGAGATCCCGTACCGGGTCGAGGAGGTCGTCGGCCGCACGCGACGCCGGTTCTTCTGGAGCAGATCGTCGGTCGCGGTCGGCTCGGACTCGGCCGCCTGACCCTGCTTGAGGCGCTGCATGACCTTGTTGACGACGACCTTGGGCGAGATCTTGGCTCCGCCGAGCGCGACGTAGAAGTCGTCGCCCTTGCGGAAGCCCATCTCCCGGATCACGTCGGCCAGCAACGGCGAGCCGACCAGCTTCTGGGCCGGTAGGCCCTGCTTCTTCAGATGCTCCTGGAGGAGCTCGCGTCCGGTGTGCTCATAGTCGCGCCGTGACTCGGCCTTGAACCAGGCCTTGATCTTGTTGCGCGCCCGCGTGGTCTTGACCAGGGCGAGCCAGTCCCGGGACGGGCCGCGCTCGCGCTTGGAGGTCAGGACCTCGACGATGTCGCCCGAGCGCAGCTGGTAGGAGAGGGGCACGATCTTGCCGTTGACCTTGGCCCCCACGCAGCGGTGCCCGACATCGGTGTGGATCTCGTAGGCGAAGTCGAGCGGGGTCGCGCCAGCAGCCAGCGACTTGACCTCGCCCTTGGGCGTGAAGACGAACACCTCGTCCTCGAACAGGTCGACCTTCAGCGTCTCCATGAACTCGCGCGGATCCGACAGCTCCTGGTGCCAGTCGACCAGGCTGCGCAGCCACTTCAGCTTCCCGTCGGGATCCCGCAGCGCCTTCCCCGGTCCTCCGTCGGCGCCCGGGCGCTCCTTATACATCCAGTGCGCGGCGATCCCGAACTCGGCCAGGTCGTGCATCTCGCGGGTCCGGATCTGAATCTCCAGCGGGCGTCCCTCGGGTCCGATCACCGTCGTGTGCAGCGACTGGTACATGTTGAACTTGGGCATGGCGATGAAATCCTTGAACCGCCCCGGCAGCGGCTTCCACAACGAGTGGATGACGCCGACCGCGCCATAGCAGTCCTTGACCGAGTCCACCTTGACCCGCATGGCCGTCAGGTCGTAGATCTCGTTGAACTCCCGGCCCTTCTTGGTCATCTTGGAGTAGATCGAGTAGAAGTGCTTGGCGCGCCCTGAGATCTCGGCGTGGATGCCGAGCTCGGCCAAAGAGCTGGCGACGTACTCGCCGGCCTCATTGACGTAGCGCTCGCGGTCACCCCGCTGCTGAGCGACCAGCGACTTGATCTCGTTGTACTTGCGCGGATGCAGCGTCTGGAAGGCCAGGTCCTCGAGCTCCCACTTGATGGCGTGGATACCGAGGCGGTGGGCGATCGGGGCATAGATATCCAGCGTCTCGCGCGACTTCTCGATCTGCTTTTGCTTGGGCATGGCCGCGATCGTGCGCATGTTGTGCAGCCGGTCGGCCAGCTTGATGAGGATCACGCGGATGTCGGCCGACATCGCCACGAGCATCTTGCGGTAGTTCTCGGCCTG
>DASXHG010000427.1:0-7210 GCA_036488625.1 Solirubrobacteraceae bacterium
AACACCTCGGTGTCAAACGGGCGGGCTGACCTCGCCTTGGCGAGGAGCGCCTGGCCGAAGATGTGCTCCAAACTTCAGTTTGTCAACCAACTTGGCTTAGTTGGCTGCGGTATGGGGTACATCCGCCTGGCTCGAGACGGGCGACTTGGGCCGGCCCGGTCGATCGGGATGCAGAACACGGACCGAGCGATGGGGAGGGTCTGACTCCTGGGCCTCGGCGTCGGCGGTGGCCCACGCGAGCCGCTCGATCAGTTGGCTGACGTAGTGGTCGCTGTCGAGATTCTCGGCGACGATCCGCTCGCTGAGCGTCCATCGACGAGGCTCGCCGGGCCGGTTGACGGCTTGTACGGTGATCCTGGGCATGGCGCGGTCCTCGGGGTGGGTCGGTGTGACGGTTGACGGTTGAGCGCGCCCGCGAGCTCGAGCGCGCCGCCCGGACAGGGAGACGCCCGGGGGAGGAGAAGGGGATCGGGCGCGGTCCGGCGCCGGCGGCAAACGCTCAGCGCCGGCGGTGCGCGGACCGCACGCAACATCGTGCGTGCGCCCGCGCGGGGGCGCGTGTCTGCGGCCAGGCCGGCGCGGAGACGGCCGGGGCCGCCGCGGGGGAGTGCGTGTGTGGCCGAGCAGTCACGACGCGCTTCACGCTACCAATCCAACCCCGCATTCACAAGTAATTTGATGAAGATTGTGATATTCAGGGCAGAGCCGGTCTCCACGACATCGTGGCCGCCGTGGGCCAGATCCGGGCGGCGCTGGAGGTCACCCGCGATGACTCTGGCGAAAGACCTGAGCCGATCACTCGGCCAGGGTCTTGGCCAGTGCCGTCCACTCGGCCCGGGGGAGACCGGCCACGCCCAGCGGTTGGAGACACACGTGGTCGGCCCCGGCCTGGCGATGGGCCTGGGCCACGGCGCCGATCTGCTCCGCCGTCCCATGCGGGATGATCGCGTCGATCAAGCGGTCCGAGCCGCCGGCGGCGAAATCCTGCTCCGTGAAGCCGCACTCGAGCAGGTTCTGGGTGTAGTTGGTGAGCGAGAGATACCGCCGGGCGTAGGAGCGCGCCTTCTCGCGGGCCGACCTCGGATCACTGTCGACGACGCAGGCCATCTCGGTGGCGAGCAACGCCGTAGGACCGAGGAGCCGACGGGCCGTCCTCGTGTGCTCTACGGGTACGAAATACGTGTGAGCTCCGCGTGACCGGGCGGCGGCCAGGGCCAGCATCCTGGGCCGCAGTGCGGCCAGGCAGCGACGGTCGGCGGGCAGCGGACTCGGCGCCCCGTCGAGGCCGTCGAGGAACGATCGCATCGTCGAGAGCGGGCGCCGGTAATCGCTGGTTGCCTCGGGGTGACCGATTCCGATCCCGACGAGCAGGCGATCCCCGAAGTCGGGCATCAGCTGCGCGTACTCGGCGGCGAGTTCGGCGGGGTCGTACTGCCAGACGTTGACGATGCCCGTCGCGACCGCGATCCGGTCAGCGCTCGTCAGCAGGGGACGGACCGCAGGCAGTCGCGGCGAGCCCCCGAGCCAGAAGGCGCCGAAGCCGAGCTCCTGGACCAGTGCGGCGGCCTCGGCGGCGTTCTCCTCACCGATCGTGGCGTACGTGGTCCAGACTCCGTAAGCGCCCAGCTCCATGGCCGAGACAGGGTGACACATCCGGTCCACCGCGGCCATCAGCGGCGGTTCTGTCCGCTCGGGCCAGGCGGAGTCGGCGTGGCCAAAGCGGTTTGCGGGCTGGCGAGCGTCGGGTAACACGAGGGGAGCATGGACGACGCCCGGGCGGTCGACCAGTGCCTAATCCTCGTCGAGCCGGAGGCCGATCTTGTCGCTAATCCTGTATCTCATCGTGCTGTTCTTCACGGGCCTGATCGTCGGGGCCCTGGGCCGGCTGGCCCTGCCGGGGCGCGATCCCATGACCATCCCTCAGACGGCCCTGATCGGGATCGGAGGCTCGTTTCTAGCCGGCCTGATCTCCCTGGCCATCTTCCACGGTCGCAGCGGCGGGGGGATCATCCTCTCGGTCCTGTGCGCGATGTTCCTCGTCTGGCTCGTGCGCCGCGCGCGGGGGCACAGCGGCGGCCGTCCGACTCGCGGAGGCTTCATCGGGCGGCGCTGACCGCTGAGGGGTCGGGTGACCCGGGCCTCCTGCCCAGGCCACCCGACAAGGCCGGGGGCGGGGGGGCAACCGCCACCCGGCGGGGTGTCGCTCCGCTGGTGTGACCGCGATCTGAGGCTGCGGTCATCGGGTGCGACTCCACTCAGGTTAGCGTCATACTTTTGTACAACGTAAGAGTTGTATATGATGCCGGTCGTGGACGACGGCAACGGCATGCCCCACCCGCTCCCCGAGACCCTAGTGGAGCTGATTGCCAAGCAATTTCGGGCCCTGTCGGAGCCGATGCGGATTCGGCTCCTGGATCATCTGCGCGATGGCGAAGCCACGGTCAGCGTCCTCCAGGAGGTTCTCGGCGCCTCCCAGCAGAACGTCTCCAAGCACCTGGGGACGCTTTATGAGGCGGGACTCGTCTCGCGGGAGAAGCGCGGGACGACCGTCGTCTACGCAGTCGGCGACCCGACGGTGTTTCAGTTGTGCGCGCTGGTCTGCGGAAGTCTCCGCCGCCAGCTGTCCGAGCGCACGGTGGTTCTGCGCGATCGCTGAGCCGCGGCCCGTGAACACGAAAGCTGCGAGCCGGAACCGCTGGCGATAGGCTTTGCGCGCTGAGAAGTAATTTTGTACGAGGCCTCAGCGGGGAGCGAGAGTGGTTCTGTCGGACATGGCTGGTCTGAACATCGAAGTCGTGGAACGTGATGGCTCGTTGGTCTTGTGCGTCGAGGGCGAACTTGACCTGGCGACGTCACCGTTGCTGGACGAGCAGCTCGAGCGCGCCGAGGCGCGAGAGTGCAGCCGGATCGTGGTTGATCTCGGCGGGGTTGGATTCCTCGATTCGACGGCCCTGGGCGTGCTGGCCAAGCACGCGGCCGTGTCGGACAAGGACGGGCAGCGCCTGCGCATCGCCAACTGTCCCCCGCAGGCGATGCGCGTGTTCACGGTCACCGGGATGGTCGACCACCTCCCGTTCCTGACCGACGAATCCTGACGCCGGGCCGCTACAGCTAAGCCGGAAGGGCCGAGCCGGGGGGCTGGCCCCGGGAGGGTTGAGCCGGAAGGACTAAGCCGGGAGGGCGATCTCGGCCCAGACCGAGTAACCCTCGGCTCGCTCAGCGCCCCATCGCTGCGCGAGTTCATCAACGATGACCAGGCCCCAGCCACCATCGGAACCGGGTTGGCGGTCACTGACCTCAGTACCGGAAAGCCCTGGGTCGCGAACCCGGATGAGCAGGCGTTCCGGTTGTCGCGTGACGTCGACCTGGAGCACATGATCTCCAGAGCATCCGGAGTGCAGCACGGCATTGGTGACGAGCTCGTTGGCGATCAGCATCGCGTCGCCGAGGACCCAGTCGGTCTCGGTCGACTCGTCGAGCGCGTCCCGGACGGTGCCGGGAGCTTGTTCGTTGCACGGAAGCTCGATGCTCAGGATTTCGGACTCAGAAACGGCCATCTGAGTTATCGATACCCGAGGAAGGCGCGGCCCAACCCTGGATGCGACGGCCGCTCGGCCGGCAATGGGGCCTGGCGCAGGAAAGCCGCGGGGAGGTCGGGGACCCATTCTGGGGGGCGCAGCGAGTCCCCGACCTTGCCCGTGGCGACCGGCGGCAGACGCCTGGTCGGCTGCAGCGGGCCCGAACCTAACGGACTTTTGTAAAGCGATGAAAAGACATGCCGGGCACTTCCCGGTATTTGGGGGGATTCTTTCGCCGCGGGGCGAATCGGGCTGGTCGGGTCGGGCCGCACGAAGGTTTGAGGGTGGCCCTCCCCGTCGATTGATGAGAGGGTCAGGGGAGAGCACGCCCCTCAATTAAGTCCAGACGCCGGCGACCCGGTTTTCCTTCCCAGCCGGGTTCAACGCCCCCAGATGTCGTCGGCCACGCCCACGATCAGCTCGAGCTTGGCCCGCTCCTCATCGATGGTCAGCTTGTTGCCCTGCTCGGTGGACGAGAAGCCGCACTGCCCAGACAGGCAGAGCTGATCGATGTCCACGAACTCGGACGCCTCCTCGATCCGGCGCTTGAGCAGGTCGGGGTTCTCGAGCTGGGGTGACTTGGTGGTAACCAGGCCGAGCACCACCGACTTGCCCTTGGGGACGAAGCGGAGGGGTTCGAAAGTGCCCGAACGCTCGTCGTCAAACTCGAGGAAGTAGCCGTTGACGTTGAGGTCGCCGAACAGCGCCTCGGCGACGAAGTCGTAGCCGCCCTCGGCCGCCCACATCGACTGGTTGTTGCCCCGGCAGAGATGGGTGGTGACGACCAGATCGTCAGGCTTGTCGGCCAGGGCGCGGTTGATGTTGGCGATGTACTGCTCGTGCAGATGCTCGGGATCGCCGCCGATCTCCTCGATGTGCGCGCGCTGGGCGGGATCGTTGATGTAGGCGAGGCTCGTGTCATCGAGTTGCAGGTAGCGGCAGCCGAGCTCGTAGACGCCCTGGACCTGGGCGGCGTAGACCGACGCCAGATCGGTCCAGAACGTGTCCATGTCCGGATACACCGACCGGTCGATCGAGGAGTTGCCCCCGCGGTAGTGGACCATGCTCGGTGACGGAATCGTCAGCTTCGGGGTCTGATCGGAGTGCGCGTGATCGCGCAGGAAGCTGAACGCCTCGGCGAAGATCGTCTGCGGCAGCGACAACCGCTCGCCGACGTGCATGCCCGGGGAGTCGAAGTCAAGCTCGCCCTCGCGGCTGCGGAAGTGGACGTTGATGCGCTCGTCCTCGACCTGCTCGACGCCGCCCAGCAAGTAGATGAAGTCCATGTGCCAGGAGGAGCGGCGAAATTCGCCATCGGTCACCGTCTGCAGCCCCGCCTCGCGCTGGAGCTCGATCACGCCCAGGATCGCTTCGTCCTCGATCTCGCGCAGCGCGTCGCGGCCGATTTCCCCGGCCTTGAAGCGGGCGCGGGCCCGAGTCAGATCGGGCGGGCGCAGCAGGCTGCCGACGTGATCGGCGCGGTAGGGCGGCTGGTCGCGGGTCGGCATAGGGGGGCTTGAAGGGTGCCAGAAAAGCGCGTGTAGGCTCGAATGATGGTCTCCAGGTACCGATCCGTGCTGTCCGTGCCCGGCTCGGCGCGTCTACTGGCCACCGCCCTGGTCGGGCGCCTGCCGCAGGGCATGGCGGGGCTGGCGATCCTGCTCCTGGTCCGCGCCAGCACCCACTCCTACGCCCTGGCCGGACTGGCGGTCGGCGCCTACACGCTGTCCAATGCGCTGCTTGGCCCCGTGCAGGGCCGGCTCGTGGACCATTTCGGTCGCGCGCGCGTGCTGCTTCCCAGCGCGCTGGGACACGGAATCGGTCTCGTGGCGCTCGTGCTGGCCGGTTCGGCCCACGCGCCGGGGCTCGTACTCGTGGTCATCACCGGGCTGGCGGGCTCGCTGATGCCGCCGGTGGCTCCGGCGCTGCGCGCGCTGCTGCGGCAGGTGTTCGTGGATCCCGCGGTCCGGGAGAGCGCCTACGCGCTCGATGCGGTGGTCCAGGAGATCGTGTGGACGACCGGGCCGCTGGTTGTCGCCGTGGTCATCGCCGTCCTGTCCCCGGCGGCGGCGGTGCTGCTCGTCGGGGCGGAATGTCTAGCGGGCACGGCGCTGTTCGTGCACTCCCCGGCGGCCCGCACGGCCCTGCCCGATCTGGCCGGCGAAGTGCGCACCCGCGCCCTGGCCAACCCGAAGCTGCGCGCGCTGCTGGCCCCGGTGGCGCTGACCGGACTGGCCCTGGGGGCGACCGAGGTCGGTCTGCCGGCGGTCGCCCTCCACGCCGGATCGCGGAGCGCGTCGGGGATCCTGCTCGCTCTGTGGAGCCTGGGCAGCATGGTCGGCGGGCTGCTCTACGGGTCGCGGATCTGGCCGGGCGCGCTCCGGCGCCGCTACCAGTTCCTGCTGCTGGCGGCGGTGGTCTTCAATGCGCCGCTGATCGCCGCCCGCACGGTCCCGATGGCGATCGTCGGCAGCCTGCTCGCCGGCCTGACGATCGCCCCGGTGTTCTCGTGCCAGTACGCGCTCGTCGGGCGGGTGCTCGCCCCGGGGACCGAAACGGAGGGCTTCACCTGGGTGTCCGGGGCCCTGATCGGGGGCGCGGCGCTGGGGATGGCGGCCGGCGGTGTACTCGTCGGGGCGGGGCTCGGCGTTCCGTTCGCGCTGTCGTGTCTGGCCATGGCCGTGGCCGCTGCGCTCTCCCTACGCGCCCCCGAGCCCGAGGCCGAACTCGAGCCCGACCCGGAAGTGGGCGTGGCCGTCGCCGGCTGACCGGAACGGCGCGTACGGTCCTCCGCCACGCGGCCACGCGCGATCCGCCGCCCGCGATTCGGTTATTTCGGGCCCAGCGAGGTGACGATGCGCGGTGACGTGTGGCGGCTGTAATGCCGGGCGTCGTCGAACTGCAGTCCGTAGCTCGCGTAGCGCTGACGCCCCCCGGGGAAGAACGGCGCGCGCGTGCGCAGCAGCCCGCAGTCGCCCTTGGTGCGGCCAAAGCGCGCTCGGGCGACCTCGCGGCCGTGACGCAGGTAGTGGCCGTAGACGTAGCGGCCCTTGTCAAAGCCCGAGAAGTACCAGGTCACTCGGCGCGCCGGGGGAGCGATCGACGGCACGGTGGCGACCGCGAGATCGGTGACGCTGACCGACGTGGTGGCGGTGATCGTCCCATTGGACTTGCTGAAGTCGCTCGCGGTCAGAGTCAGGCGCAGGGAGGCGGGCGGCTTGAAGAACGGGGTCGGGGCGCCGATCGAGGCCTCGATCAGGCCGGCCGAATCGGCCTGCACGATGCGGTTGATCGATTCGTCGCTGCTGGTGATGGTCACCCCATCGCCCGGGACGTAGCCCGAGCCGGTGATCTGCATCGGGGCGAGCCGAATCGAGGTCCTGGTGAACTTGTTGACGTAACACGGCCTGTTCACGGCCAGCGTCGCCGCCGAAGCGCCGGCGGTCGCGGCGGCCGGCACGAGCAGCGCGGCAGCAATCGCGGTCCGCAGCATCAATTCATGTTGCCGCGGGCCACGGCCAGGCAGGCCTCGCACCTTGGCCAGGGCGGGTTCCAGGGGTAGCCGGTGACGTCCTGGCCGCACAGGGCGCGGTCAGGGTCGTCCTCGTGGACGAGGTGGCAGAGCTCCTCAA
>DASXHG010000158.1:0-5568 GCA_036488625.1 Solirubrobacteraceae bacterium
GATCGGAGAACTCGAAGATGGGCGCGTTGGCGTCCTTGTTGATGGCCACGATGTTCTCCGAGGACTGCATGCCGACCTTGTGCTGGATGGCCCCGGAGATGCCCGCGGCCAGGTACAGCTTCGGCGACACGGTCTTGCCGGTCTGGCCGATCTGGGCCGCGTAGGGGTACCAGCCGGCGTCGACCACGGCACTGGTGGCGGCGACAGCGGTGTTGCCGCCGAAGGCCTTGGCCAGTGCCTCGGCCAGCTCGAAGCCCTCCGGCTTGCCGAGGCCGCGACCGCCGGCGACGAGGATGTCGGCACCCTCGATGTCGACGTCCGCGCCGCGCTGCTCGCCGCGTTGCTTCATCGTGGCCTGGGTCGAGAACGGCGACAGTTCGACGTTGACGTCGACGACCTCGGCTGAGGCATCGCCCTCCTGCTTGATCTCAAACGCGTTGATGCGTCCGATGATGATCCCGAGGTCGCCCTGGTAGCGCGACACGGAGATCTTGGAGTCCCCGAGGATCGGACGGTGGGCGAGGAGCTTGCCGTCCTCGGCCTTGACCTCGACGACCTCCATGGTCACCCCGGCCTGCTTGCGAGCGGCCAGCCCGGCGCCGATCTCGAAGCCGAGCAGGCCCCCGCCGAACAGCGCGTAGCCGTGGCCGTTGTCGTCGATGACCTTGGCCATCACGTCGACGATCGGCTGGGCCAGACCCTCGGGCCCCTGGCCGCGGAAGACCTTGGTGGCTCCGTACTGGCCGAGCGTCGCGCACAGCTCGTCGGTCAGATCATCTCCGCCGACGACGACCGCGTGGCACTCGCCGCCGATCTCCTTGGCCCGGGCCGCGCCCTCGGACACGGCGCCGAGCGAGTTCTTGTTGAACGCACCCTCGTAGTGCAGAACGTAGGTAAGGACGTCGGCCATTTAGATCAGCTTCCTTTCATCCAGCCAGGCAACGATCTTCTCGACCGTCTCGTCGGTGTCCTCGTCCTCGATGATCTGGCCGGCAGCCTTGGCGGCCGGATCGTGGAAGTCCCCGCACTGGACGCGCGAGCCCTCCCCACCGACGAGCGAGGTGTCGATCCCGACATCGCCGGCGGCGACGGCCTCGAGTGGCTTCTTCTTGGCCCCCATGATCGCCTTCAGCGACGGGTAGCGGGGCTCGTTGATGGCGTCGCCGACGGAGATCACGGCGGGCATCTGCACCTCGACCGTGTCGTAGCCGTACTCGGCCTGACGCTCACAGGTGAGCCCGCTCTCGGCGACATCCATCTTGATCACCTGGGTCAGCGAGGGCATCTTCAGGTGGTCGGCGACCACGGCACCGATCGTGTAGCACTCGCCGTCGTCTGACTGCTGTCCCAGCAGGACCAGGTCGGGACTCTCCTTCTCGAGCGCCTTGGACAACGCGTAGCCGGTGGCGGCGACGTCGGACCCGGCCAGAGCGTCATCGCTCAGGTGCACCGAGCGGTCGGCGCCCAGCGAGACGGCCTTGTGCAGCGCACGGACGGCGGTGTCGGGACCCATGGTCACGGCGACGATCTCGTCGACCTGCACCGCCCCGCCCTCGCGAATCTGCATCGCGGCTTCGATCGCGTGCGTGTCGTAGGGATTGAGGTTTCTCTCCCCGGATCGGTCCATGCGCCCCGTCGAAGGGTTGATGCGCTTCTCGACGGCGGCGTCTGGGACCTCTTTGACCAGGACGCAAATCTTCAAGTGTGGCCTCCTATCGGATGTCCTGCGCGGGGGTTTGGCACCCCGCACCCTGAGCATTCTTGACCTTGGGCGAGCCCCATATTACCCGGTTGACTGACGAGTCAATCGGTCGCTGGAAGGCCGGGAACGTACATGTACCGCCACCGCCCGGCCGGGATGGGGCGTGCGCGACGCCAACGCCGCTTCCCGCCGACCGCTTCGCGCCCATGACCTCAGGCGCGTACGGCGCCGCGAATGAAGTCGATGGCCTGCTGGGCCGAGGCGCCGGGGGTGAAGACCTCGGCCACGCCGAGTCCCTTCAGCTCCTCGATGTCGTCGGCGGGGATCGTTCCCCCCACCGTCACCACGACGTCGTCGATCCCCTGTGCGGAGAGCAGCTCCATGATCCGCGGCACCAGCGTCATGTGGGCTCCGGACAGGATCGACAGGCCGACCGCGTCGGCGTCCTCTTGGATCACCGTCTCCACGATCTGCTCGGGCGTCTGGTGAAGACCGGTGTAGATCACCTCCATGCCCGCGTCACGCAGCGCCCGGGCGATGATCTTCGCGCCCCGGTCGTGCCCGTCCAGGCCGGGCTTGGCCACGACGACGCGAATCTTCTTATCGGAGGTGGTGGCCATTTCGACGGCGCGAGTCTACTGCTGGACACCGGGCTGCCGCCGCCCGGTGCCCGGCACCGCTGTGGCGATCTCCTAACGGACGACGACCGTCATCTTCATGTAGGGGTGCAGCGAGCAGTACAGCCGGTAGGTGCCCCTGCGCAGGAACGTGTGGCTGTAGCTCCCTCGGTACTGGTTGCGCGAGTGGAACCTGACCGGACCGCTCTTGACCGTGACGTTGTGGAAGAGGGATCCCTTCCACTGCCACGTCACCTTGCTGCCCTTGTTGATGGTCAGCGTCTTGGGGGTGAAGAAGTTGTCCTTGATCAGAGCGGTCTTCGTCGACGCCAGGGCGACGGAGGAGACGGCGGCCAGCACGACGGTGAGCGCGATCAGCAGGCGTAGGCGGCGATCGCGAAGGGGGCGTTTGAGCATGGCGGCAGTCTAAGGCCAGAAGCCACGCCGGCGCCGCGGCGGCGAGGGCGCTCGGCGGCCGCCAACGGGCCCGTGCGACCGGCGGGCCCGCAGCCGCGAACGCAGGCGGCGCTCGCGCAGGCGGGTGAGGACGGCCAGCGTCCCCGCGCCGCCGGCGCCGGCGGTGATCCCGACCGCGGCCGCGGTTCGCAGCCGGCGCCGCAGCCGGTCGAAGTGCAGCACCGGCCAACCCTCGTCGCGGGCGACGCGGGCCAGGGCCGCGTCGGGGTTGACGGCCACGGGGTGCCCGACGGCGCGCAGCATCGGCAGGTCGGATTCGGAGTCCGAATAGGCATAGGAGGCCGACAGGTCGATGCCCTCCCGGTCGGCCAGCTCCCGCATCGCCTGCGCCTTCTGCGCGCGGTAGACGAACAGCCCGGTCGGCTTGCCCGTGTAGACACCGTCGACGACCTCGCTGAGATTCGATCCAATCGCTCCGTCGAGGACCATGACCTGGGCCAGGATGTCGGCCAGCTCCTGGGAGGCGGCGGTGACGATGTAGGCCCGCCGGCCCGCGTCCTGATGCTCGTGGGCGATGCTCAGCATCTGCGGATAGAGCCGGGGCAGGATGCCGGCCAGGACATCGGCGCCGAGCCGCTCGAGGTCGACCACGCGGGTGCCCTCCAGCGAGGCCGAGATCCGGTCGCGCAGCGCTACCGAGTTCTCATCCGTCGCGCCGTTGAGCCGGAAGCGGACGTTGGCCAGCGCGTCGGCGAGCAGCTGGCGGCGGCCCATCAGCCCGGCCCGGTAGGCGGCGCGCCCGAATTGGAACGCCGACGAGCCCTGAATCAGGGTCTTGTCGAGGTCGAAGAACGCCGCCGCGGGCGTGGAGCCCGCGGGCTCACTCCCGGCCGGATCGGGTTCAGGCGCGGCCTCGGCCCCGGTCGAGGCGGCCTCCTCAGCCGCCATTGACCTCGATGATGACCGCGTCGCCCTGACCGCCGCCCGAGCAGATCGCGGCACACCCCCGGCCGCCGCCACGGCGCCGGAGCTCGTAGACCAGGGTGCCGAGGATCCGGGCGCCCGAGGCGCCGATCGGATGGCCGAGGGCCACGGCCCCGCCGTTGACGTTGACCTTGTCCTCATCGATGCCGAGCATCCGGATCGAGTTCAGCGTCACCGAGGCGAAGGCCTCGTTGATCTCCCACAGGTCGATGTCGTCGGCGGTCAGGCCGATCTTGCCCAGCGCCTTCTGAGCCGCCTTGGCCGGCGTGCGGGCCAGGTACGGGAAGTCATCGGCGACCTGCGCCTGGGCGAGGATCGTGGCCAGGACCGTCTTGCCGTTGCGCTGTGCCCATTCGGAACTGGCGACGACGATCGCTCCGCCTCCGTCGTTGACGCCCGGAGAGTTGCCGGCCGTGTGGCTGCCGTCCTTGAGGAAGATCGGCGGGAGCTTGGACAGGGACTCGAGCGTCGAGTCGCGCCGGGGGCCCTCGTCGACTTCGACCACCGTGTCGCCCTTGCGGCCCTTGACCGTGACCGGGACGATCTCCTCGGGCAGCCGGCCGTCGTCGGTGGCCTGGATGGCCAGCTCGTGCGAGCGCAGTGCCCAGCGGTCCATGTCGGCCCGGGTCATCTCCAGTTCGGCCGCCACCTCGGAGGCCTCCTGGGCCATGTGCTTGCCCGAGAACGGGTTGGTCAGCCCGTCATTGATCATGGCGTCGATCGCCTTGCCGTCCCCCATCCGGAAGCCGAACCGGGCCCCCTTCAGCAGGTAGGGGGCGTTGGACATCGACTCCATGCCGCCGCCCACGCCGACTTCGAGGTCGCCGGCGCGGATCGCCGCGTCGAGCAGGCCGGTGGCGCGAATCCCTGAGGCACAGACCTTGTTGATCGTCTCTGAGGAGACCTCCTTGGGGATGCCCGCCTTGATCTGGGCCTGGCGGGAGGGAATCTGACCCTGGCCGGCCTGGATCACCTGACCCATGATCACGTGCTCGACCGCGCCCGGGTCGACATCGGCGCGCTCGAGCGCGGCCGAGATCGCGGTGGCGCCGAGCTCCGTGGCGTCCACTGAGGCCAGGCCCCCACCGAGCTTGCCAATCGGCGTTCGCGCGGCAGAGAGGATGACTGTCTTGGGCATCGAGGGTTCCTTTACAAGGTCTGGTACCGGTTCAATCATCCTAAACGGGGGCCACGAGCGCCGCTGGTAACGTGCCCGCGGTGGAGGTCACGGCGAGCACCGATCCCCCGCTCGCCACGGGCGCAGACACCGTCGCCATCGGGGTGTTCGAGGACGAGGGCATCGCCCGAGACCTGCCCGACGGCGCGCTGGAGGCACTGCTCGACCGGGGCGAGGGCGGCCGCAGCCTCGGCCAGGTGGCGATGGTTCACCACGAGGGCGTTCGCGTGCTGGTGATCGGCCTGGGCGCGCGGACCGAGTTTGACTTCGAGCGCGCCCGCAGGGCCGCGGCCCGAGCCCATACGCGCGCTCGACAGCTCAGCGCGCGGCGCCTGTGCTGGGAGCTCCCGCCGCGGGTCGGGCCCGAGATCGCCGAGGGGCTGATCAGCGGAACCGTCCTCGCCGCCTACCGCTTCACCCGCTACCGGCCGGCGCCGCTGGGAGAGGCCGCCCTCGAGGCGCTGATCATCAGAGCCGGCGAGGACATCTCGGGCACCGTGCGCCGGGCGGCCGTGCTGGCGGCCGCCCAGAACCGGGCCCGCAGCCTCGCCAACACCGCTCCCAACGATCTCACTCCAACCGCGCTGGCCGACTACGCCCGCGAGCTGGCCGGGCGCCACGACGGGCTCGAAGTGACCGTGCTCGACGGAGCGCAGATCCGTGACCGCGGG
>DASXHG010000170.1:0-5701 GCA_036488625.1 Solirubrobacteraceae bacterium
GCAGATCCATATCTCCGGCTTCTTCTTCGCCGCGGGCCTCGCTGCGTGGACCGCGCTGTTTGACCGCCGCAGCGTCCGCTGGCGGTGGTGGCTGCTCGGCTCGCTGCTGGGGGCCCTGACGCTCGTGCCCTGGCTGACTCATACGCTGTCTCATCCCGGTGCCACCAAGCAGAGCCTGGACAACCTGTGGCCGCCGCGCTTCTGGATCTTCTGGGTCTCCAACACCCTGGGCTTGAGCCTGCTCCAGCTCCCGGTGATCGGCTCGCCGGAGGGCTTTCACCATGGCCTGCTGGCCTGGCCGAGCGTCGGTGGCAGCTCGCTGTACCTGGTCGAGATCATGGTTGGGGTGATCGGCGTGGTGGCCGTGGCCATCGGGATTCAAGCCCTCGCCGTCGGGCTGTGGCCGCAGCGCCGCCGGCTGCATCGGCTGCTGGCGGGCCGCGGCTCTGATACCGGACTGGCGGTGGCGGCGGCTTTCTGGGCCTTCGGGATCCTGCTCACCGCCACCGCCGAGCTGATCTACCGCCATTACCTGATCGTCGCCTACGCGCTGCCCGGCGTGTTCCTCGCCCTCGCCGCGCTCGTTCATCCGCGGCGCGGGCGGATCCTGCTCACGGTGCTCGTCGTGGCCCAGGCCGCCCTGTCGGTGCTGTACCTCGACTACGTTCACGTCCGTGGCCGAGCGGTCGGCGGGGATTACGGTGTCCCGTACGACCGTCAGACCCACGTCGTGCACCGGGGCGCGGGGGCGGCCACTCGAGCGGCCGCCCCGATCTCGCATCCTTGGCGCCCGGTGCCGTACCCGGCCCCGGGCCACCAGACGGGTCTCAGCGGTTAGTTGGCCGAGTAGGTGACCGTCAGCGTCGTCACCGCCACCGACGGCACGAAGCAGCGGTGAACCTTGTGGAACTTGCGCTTGTGACCTTTGACCCGGGGGCCGACAGGTTGCGCGATCGTTCCGCAGAACTGATTGACACCAAAGGGCCCGTAGAACGGACCGGGACCATAGAACCCGTTGTTCTGCGCGTCGGAAACCGACAGGATGTCGCCCAGGGTGAGACCGGCCGCCTGGGCGTAATCAGACGCATACTCATGCGCCTGACTCATCGCCCCGCCGATCGCCTTCACGTGAGCGGCGTCGACCGCGGCCACGATCGAGGCGTTGTTATTGCGGTTGGCCGGCTTCACCGAGGCCTGCCCGGTGCCGGTGGCCGTGACACTCTTGCTCTGCGTGCTCGGCGTTGACGCCGCCGCTGCCGGTGACGCCGCCCCCAATGCAGTCACAGCGACGATCCCCAGCAGTGCGCGCTTGGACATCTGATCTCCTCGCCCCAAGGGCCGCCCCAGAAGCAGCCTAGGCGGGCAAGCTTGGACCTCCTGACCCGTCAAGTCAATAGGCGCTGGCCACTTCTCCGAGTGTCAGCGCAGTGTCTTAAAGGTCGAGCGGCCTGCGCTTACAGGTTGACGGCCACGTACTTGGTCTCGAGGTACTCCTCGATGCCCTCGTAGCCACCCTCACGACCGAAGCCGGACTGCTTGACGCCGCCGAACGGGGCCTGGGCGTTTGAGACCATGCCCTGGTTGAGGCCGATCATGCCCGTCTCCAGACGCTCGCAGACGCGCAGGGCGCGCTTGAGATCGTTGGTGTAGACGTAGGCGACCAGGCCGTACTCGGTGTTGTTGGCCGCGGCGATGGCCTCGTCCTCGTCGAGGAAGCCCTTGACCGGCGCCACCGGACCGAAGATCTCCTCATCCAGCAGCTTGGCGTCAGCGGGCACGTCGGTGAGCACGGTGGGCTCATAGAAGTAGCCGGCGCCGTCACGCGACTGACCGCCGACGACGGCGGTCGCTCCGCGGCCGATCGCGTCCTTGACGAGCTCGGAGACCTTGGTGCGCTGGTCATCGTCGATCAGCGGGCCGACGTCGACGTCCTCGTCGACCCCGCGGCCCAGCTTCATGGCGCCCATCTTCTCGGCCAACTTGGAGGCGAACTGGTCGGCCACGCCTTCGGCGACGTGGAAGCGGTTAGCCGAGGTGCAGGCCTCCCCGATGTTGCGCATCTTGGCCAGCAATGCCCCCTCGACGGCGGCATCGATATCGGCATCCTCGAAGACCAGGAACGGCGCGTTACCGCCCAGCTCCATCGAGAGCCTGAGCAGCGTCTCGGAGGCCTGGGCCATGAGCTTGCGCCCGACCTCGGTCGATCCGGTGAAGGACAGCTTGCGCAGGCGCTGGTCGGCGATCAGCGGGCCCGTCGTCTCGCTCGAGGACGAGGCGGTGATCAGGTTCAGGACGCCGCCCGGCAGGCCGGCCTCCTCGAGGATCTTGGCCAGCATCAGCATTGAGAACGGAGTCTGCTGAGCGGGCTTGACGACCATCGTGCAACCCGCGGCCAGCGCGGGGCCGATCTTCCGGGTCCCCATCGCCAGCGGGAAGTTCCACGGGGTGATCATCAGACAGGGTCCGACGGGCTGCTTCATCGTCAGTACGCGGCCCTTGCCGTTGGCGGCGACCACGTAGCGGCCATCGACGCGGACCGACTGCTCGGAGAACCAGCGGAAGAATTCAGCGGCGTAGGTGATCTCAGCCTTGGACTCGGCCAGCGTCTTGCCCATCTCGAGGGTCATGATCAGGGCCAGCTCGTCGACCCGCGTGATGATCAGCTCAAACGCCCGGCGCAGAATCTCGCCGCGATCACGCGGCGCCAGGGCGGCGAATTCCGGGCCCGCCTCGACGGCCGCGTCCAGGGCGGCCTTGGCGTCCAGCACGGACGCATCGGCGACCTCGCCGAGCGGTCTCTGGGTGGAGGGATCTTCGACGGTGATGGTGCCCTTTTCACCGTCACGCCACTGGCCACCGATGTAAAGCTGCTTCGGGACCTGATCGATTGCGCGTTGTTCTTCGGAGGCGGTGATCGTGCTCATGCTTGTGAACATACCCCGCCGCTCGCGTACACGCGGGCGGCGGGGGAGGTTTTCATTTATCCGATTAGGCGGCAGCGGCTATCGCGGCCGGCTCGAGGGCGACGGTGAGCACCTCGTCGACTGTCATCGCGAAGTGGAAGCTCATCGCCTCCCGCACCTCTTCAGGCACGTCGTCCAGGTCACCGCGGTTGCGCTCCGGGAGCACGACGTCGGTGAGTCCGGCGGCGTGGGCGGCCAGCACCTTCTGCTTGACGCCACCGATCGGCAGCACCCGGCCCTGGAGCGTGACCTCGCCGGTCATACCCACCGTGTGCGTGACGGGACGGTCGGTCAGCAACGAGGTCAGCGCCGTCACCATCGTCACGCCGGCGCTCGGTCCATCCTTGGGGATGGCCCCGGCCGGGACGTGGACGTGGAATGAGCGATCCTCGAAGCGACTGGCCTCGATGCCCAGATCGGCGGCGTGACCGCGAACGTAGGAGAGGGCGATCTGCGCCGACTCCTTCATCACGTCACCCAGCTGACCGGTGAGGGTCAGGCCGGGCTTGCCCGGCATCGCCGTGGCTTCGACGAACAGCACGTCGCCGCCGGCGCCGGTCACGGCCAATCCAGTGGCGACGCCCGGCACGGCCGTGCGGATCGCCGACTCCTGGAAGTGACGCTGGCGTCCGAGCGCGTCGCGAACGGCGTCCAGATCGATCACCACGGGAGCGCTGGCCGACTGCGAGGCGATCTTGGTGGCCGTCTTGCGCAGCAGCGTCCCGAGGTCGCGCTCGAGCTGGCGAACGCCGGCCTCACGCGTGTACTCGGTGGTGATGGTCGTCAGCAACTCGTCGGTGATCTCCACCTCGTTGTCGCGCAGACCGTTTCGCTCCAGCTGACGCGGCCACAGATAGCCCCGCGCGATGGCCACCTTCTCCGACGTGGTGTACCCGTCGAAGCGAATGACCTCCATGCGGTCGAGCAGTGGACCGGGAATCGTGTCGGCCACGTTTCCGGTGGCGATGAACATGACCTGGCTCAGATCGAGCTCGAGATCGAGATAGTGGTCCCGGAACGAGTGGTTCTGGGCCGGGTCCAGGACCTCGAGCAGCGCCGCGGACGGGTCGCCCCGCCAGTCGGCGCCGACCTTGTCGACCTCGTCGAGCATGATCACCGGGTTCATCGTTCCCGCATCACGCAGCGCTCGGACCAGACGGCCCGGGAGAGCGCCGATGTAGGTACGCCGGTGGCCGCGGATCTCAGCCTCGTCACGGACGCCGCCGAGCGACATACGCACGAACTTGCGTCCCGTGGCCCGGGCGATTGACTCGCCAATCGAGGTCTTGCCGGTGCCGGGCGGTCCGATCAGGGTCAGGATCGCGCCGGAGCGCTTGTCCTCGGTGATCCCGCGATCAACACGCAGCTTCTTGACCGCGATGTATTCGACGATCCGGTCCTTGACATCCTCGAGGCCGGCGTGGTCCTCATCGAGGATCACCCGCGCGTGCTCGGGGTCGAGCTTCTCCTCGGAGGTCTCGTTCCACGGCACGGCGATCAGCCAGTCCAGATAGGTGCGGATCACGCTTGATTCAGCGGACTGCTCGCCCATGCGCTCCAGGCGACCGAGCTCCTTCTCGGCCTGCTCGCGAGCGTGCTCGGGCATGCCCGCCTCTTCGATCTTGGTCCGGTACTCCTCCACGATCGAGGCGTCATCCTCGTTGAGCTCCTTGCGGATCGAGTCCATCTGCTTGCGCAGGAAGTACTCGCGCTGCTGCGCCTCGGCGCCGGACTCGACGTCCTCGCGGATGCGCTTGCGAACCTGAAGCTCGGCCAGCCGCTCGCGCTGGTAGCCGAGGGCGGTCTCGAGCCGCTCGGTCACATCGAGGGTCTGCAGCAGCTTGACCTTCTGCTCGTAACTGAGGTCGGGGCTGTAACCGCTGGTATCGGCCAGCGTCCCCGGCTCGCTGATCGAGCGCAGGAAGGCCGACACGCGGCCCTCATCGCCGCGGAGCTCGAGGATCTCCTCGACCACGGCGCGGTACTCGCGCTCCAGGTTGCGGGTCTTGCCGTCGACCGGGACGAGGTCGGGGCGTTCCTCGACCTCGACGAACAGGCGGCCGTCGGGGAGCGTTTGGGCGGCGCCGGCGACGCCGCGGTGGAGGCCCTGGAGGGCCACAGCACGTCCACCACCGGGCAGGCGGACGCGATCGCTGATCTCAGCGACGGTGCCCACGGCGGCAAAATCGGACTCGTGGCGGGGGACCAGCAGAACCTGCTCTTCATCGCCGGCTTCGATCGCCAGCGTTAGAGACATGCCCGGGAAGACGACGACGTCGTCCAGCGGGACAAGAAGGAGGCGACTCATCAAGTCTTCACTTTCGCTAGTTACTTACGACTTGTAAGAAGGATACCACCGAGACGGGCAGATGGGAAACCGGATCTCAGTCTTGACGACTGAGATTATCAGGGTCATCTTCTGTCGCGGAATGGACGCCCTGACGATCGGAGGGGCGCCCCCCCGGAGTGGAGGGGGCGGAGCCCGCGCCCGACCCCGATCTGGGAACATCGTGAACATGGCTGAACGACCAATCCGCAAGACCGGCGCCCGCCGCCGGCCCTCGACCACCGAGGAGTCCCCGCACGACGTGCTGGCGGCCGAGGAGTTCGGGATGGGCACGCCCGACCCGCGTCTGCACGTCGAGCCCGCGCACGACGTGCTGGCCGCCGAGGAGTTCGGGATGGGCAACGCCGACCCCGCGCTCCACCACCACGGGCCCGTGCTGCTGCCCGAGGAC
>DASXHG010000287.1:0-2582 GCA_036488625.1 Solirubrobacteraceae bacterium
CCTGGGCGGCATCGGCGGCGAAGTGGACCGCGCCCAGTGCGCCGCGGCGCTCGGGCAGCCGTTCGTGGGTGCGCAGCAGCGCCGGCAGCGGCTCGGGGAACTCGTCGAGAGCGGTCGCGTGCGCGCGTACCAAGGCCAGGATCTGGGTGGACGACAGGCCTTCGGTGGCGCCGTAGTGCGCGACCGCGTTCTCGCCGCCGGCGGCCTCGGTGGTCGGGGCGTGGCCCTGAACGCGAAAGCGATTGCGGGCCTCGAATTTTCCGTGCAAAACGAGGCGGGTTCCGGGCGGATAGCGCTGCGCGAGCCACGGCTGGTTGAAGAAGGTGACCTTCATCACGCCGGTGTCGTCGGACACGGTGGCCTCGACCAGCGGCCGCATGCCCCGACGGCGGACGGAGCGCGAGGCGATGCTGCGCACCGCGACGACCACGGTGGCCACCTCCCCCGGTACCAGCTGCGCCACCGAACGGGCCTCGCGGCGGTCGCGCGGCAGGTGCTCGAGCAGGTCGCCGACCGTGTGCAGCCCAAGCCCTTCGGCGGCCTTGGCCGCCTTCGCGCCCTCGACCTCGAGCGGCGCCGCCAGGAGAGAGGGGCGCGGGTAGCGAATCGGCGCCGCGCTGAGCTCATCCGCCGCCAGCGGGCGCGAGGACGCAAATGCGGTGGCAGCAAAGGCTGTGACGGCGGTCATCGGACCGCGATGATGACCGCCGGCCCGGTCGGCGCCGGACGGCCGGACGGACCTACTCGGCGGCGAGCAGCCACCAGTAGCTGGGCTGGCCACCTTCGGAGAGCTCGAATTCGATCCCGTCACTGGCCAGGGCATGGACGGTCTGATCGTCGAGCGGTGCGTCGGCGCCGCGCAGGCAGGTGATCAACTCGGCGTTCTCGGCCAGCTGGTCGAGGACGTCCTGGAGGGTCTCGCGAGGCTGGCCCCAGGCGACGAGCTGATCCTCGACAAAGCCGACCGCGTCGCCGGCCCGGAAGCGGCCCTGGGCGTCGTCGCGGGCGGCCGGCGCGACGGCACCGGTGCGAACGTGGGCCAGGGTGGCGAGCATCGCCTCCGCGTTCCCGGCTGCGCTGCGGCCGGTGTCCAGGCTGACGGCGGCGACCAGGCCGGCCTGCTGGGAGCGAGCCGGCACGACACTGACCGCCTTGTCGGACAGCTCGGCGGCCCGCTCGGCGGCCATGATCACGTTGGCGCTATTGGGAAGCACCACGACCTCCTCGGCGTCGACCCCGTGGATCGCCGCCAGCAGGTCGTACGTCGACGGGTTGAGGGTCGGCCCGCCATCGAGGATCTGTACGCCCAGGCTGGTGAAAAGGCTGCTCATGCCCTCCCCGTTGATCACGGCCAGGGCACCGCAGACGGCGGTCGGCGTGCCCGCGTCGAGGCGCTCGTCACGGGCTTTGACCTGGGCGCTCATGTCGGCGACGTCGAGGTGCGATACGACCCCCGCCTCGGCGAACAGCGCCGTGGCGGCATCGGGGTCGTCGGTGTGCACGTGCACCTTGAGCGTGGTCGCATCGCCGACGACGAGCACCGAATCACCGATCCGCTCCAGCTCGCCGATGAACCGGCGCTGCTCGAGTCCCCGGCCGCTGACGGCAAAGTTCGTGCAGTAGCGAAACGTGCTCGAGCCGTGCTGGGGATGGGATACGCGCGCCGGGACGTGATGCTCGAGCGCCGGCGCGTCGCCGCCGCGCAGCGCACCGACGATTCCGGCCAGCAGAACGGTCAGGCCATAGCCACCGGCGTCGACGACCCCCGCCTCGCGGAGGATCGGGAGCAGGTCGGGCCCCCGGCGGACCGACTCCTGACCGGCGTCCAGGGCACTTTCGATCACGTGGGCAATGACCTCGTCCTGCTCAAAGACGGTCGCGTCAGGGCCCAGCCGCGCTCCCTGGGAGTGGGCGAGCTCCGAGGCCACGCGATGGGCCATCTCGCGCACCACGGTGAGAATCGTCCCCTCGGCCGGCTCGCGCACCGAGCCGTAGGCCTGGTCGGCGGCCCGGGCCAGGGCAGCGCCGATCAGCACCGGATCGACGAGCTCACCGGGGCGGCTGATCAGCTCCTCGGCCGCGCCGCGGATCAGCTGGGAGAGGATCACGCCCGAGTTTCCGCGGGCGCCGAGCAGCGCCGCCCGGGCTACCGAGGCGACGATCTCATCCCGGCCGATGTCGTCGATCGTCCGCCCCTCAGTGGCCCCGGCCAGGCGATCGAGCTCCTGGAGCACCGCTCGCAGGGTGAGGACCATGTTGTCTCCCGTGTCGCCATCGGCGACCGGGAACACGTTCAGATCGTTTACCTCTTCCCGCCGCGCCTCGAGCGCGGCCAGGCCAGCCTCAATCAGCGTCCGAAACCGGACAATGCTGGGATCGGACACGCCCGAAAGCTGGCCCGAGTGCTCAGGGGCAGCGACGTCGTGCTCCCCCATCTATTTGGCTTTGACGATCTTCCCGGCCTTGAGGCAACGGGTGCAGACGTAGACGCGACGGGGGGTCCCGTTGTCGTCGATACGTACGCGCTGGAGGTTGGGGTCAAATCGCCGCCGCGTGGCCACCATCGAGTGGCTCCGACTGTT
>DASXHG010000315.1:0-2934 GCA_036488625.1 Solirubrobacteraceae bacterium
CGCCCCGGCTCCCGCACCCCAGCGTCCTCCGCACGTCGCGGCCTCCGCACGCCGCTGCCCTCGCACGCCGTGCCCCGCGACCCCTGCGCGCTACAAACGTCACAGGTTTGTTGCCCTACGCAGGCAATTGGTGACGTTTGAGCATCGAGAGGGTGGCATCCTGGGGTAGTGGCGAAATCCAGTCACTCCAGGGGTAAGCAGACTTCGCCACCTCGCGTGGCGGCCGCCCGCGGGAGACGCCCGGCACCGGCCGCCCGCCAGCGGCCCACGCCGGACAGCGGCCCGCGCCCGGACCCATGGCCGCCCGGCTATCGTCGTCGCCGGCCAGGAACGTCACAGTTTTGTCGTCCTAAGCAGGGATTTTTTGACGTTTGAGCATCGAGGGCGTGGCATCCTGGGGTAGTGGCGAAATCCAGTCACTCCAGGGGTAAGCAGAGTTCGCCACCTCGCGTCGAGGGATCCCGGGGAGCGGTCCACCCCGTCACGTCGCTGGTGGTCGCGGCGTTCAGGGCACTGGCGGCCCTCGCGGCGCGACAGCATGGGGTTGTGTCCAGCCGGCAGCTGGAAGCTCTCGGGTTACCGTCCTCGGCGATTGCGCGGGCAGTTCGGCGCGGTCACCTGATCTGTATTCATCGCGGGGTCTACGCCGTTGGTCACCGTCGCCTCACGGCTCGCGGGCGGTGGATGGCCGCCGTAATGGCCTGCGGGGAGGGCGCTTTGCTGAGCGGCCCCGCGGCGGCGGCGTTGTGGGACCTGCAGTCGGTTCCGAGCGGTCCCGTCGACGTCACGGCGGCCGGGCACTCGCGGCGTCGAATCCAGGGGATCCGCTTCCACGGGGTGCGATCGATCCACCCCGATGACCGCACGGTCATCGATGGGATCCCGGTCGCCTCGCTGGCCCGCACGCTGCTCGATCGAGCCCGGACCCTCCATCCCCAACGCCTGCGCACGCTGATGGAACAGGCGCAGCGGAGGGATCTCCTCGACGTTGGCGCCCTCGATGCTCTGCTGTCGCGCAGCCGAGGCCGCCACGGTACCGCCGCCCTCCGAAGGGTCCGGAACGAGCTCAATGACGAGGCGCCCTGGACTCAGTCCAAGCTGGAACGCAGCTTCCTGGAGTTCGTCCGCGACCGGCGCCTCCCCGAGCCGCAGACCAACGTGCTCGTCGACGGGTGCCTGGTCGACTGCTTCTGGCCCGAGCACGACCTGGTCGCGGAGCTCGACAGCTACGAATTCCACAGGGGCCGCGGCGTCTTCGAAGCCGACCGGCGCAAGGACATCGCCCACACTCGGGCCGGGCGCCAAAGCATCCACATCACCCAGCGGATGATCACCCGTGACGCCTCCGCCCTGCAGCAGGACCTGGAGGCGCTGTTAGATGCGCACTCGGGGCGGCGCCCCGGAGGCCCGTCCCCGTCCCCGTCCTCGTCCTCGTCCTCGCGACCGTGGCTCCGAGATTCGCCCGGGCAGCTCCCGGTCGACGGCGCTCAGCAACCGCCGGGGGTCGGCCACGCCGCGGAAGCGGAACTCGTGCTCGGCCTCCGCGCCGGTGATGAACACGACCGTCCCGATGCCGAGGAAGCGGTCGGTCATTGACTGGTGCATGGTCACGTTCTGGACCCACTCGAGCTCGGCCTGGCGCTTGCGCCGGGCCAGCAGGCCGGTCTCGATCCGCAGCCGCCGATCGGTGATCGCGTAGCGCACCCGGACTCGTCGCAGCTCGCCCCGCAGCGCGTAGAGGCCAAAAACGCCCAGCACACCCACCACCACCCAGCCCGACTGGACCCGGCCATCGGCGATCGCGCTGGCCAGACCGGCGACGATCCCGCCGACCAGGGCTACGACGAGCGCGCGGATGTAGAGGAACGGATGGGCGAGGCGAGACGGGTGACCCAGGAAGAACACAACCTCATCTCGCTGCGCGAACACCGACCCAGGGTAGAGGGCGGCATCCCCGCCCGCCACTAGATTCGCTGCCATGAGCAGTTCGCCCGCAGCCGTCTCGACCCCGGCCCCACCGGCCGAAGCGCTCCATTCGGCGAGTGGGGCGGTGGCCAAAGTGATCCCCTTGACCCGCACTCGGGCGGTGCGAGGGGCGTTTGACTACCGGATCGGCGAGGCTGAGCTCGAAGTCGGCAGCATCTTGCGGGTCCCGTTCGGGGGCCGGAGCGCCCTCGGGGTGGTGGTCGAGATCGCGGCCGGTTCAGACCTGCCTCCTGAGCGCCTGGCCGAGCCCGACGAGGTGCTGCCGAGCTCGATCCCGGCCGAGCTGGTCTCACTGGCGGCGTGGATGGCCGCCGAGTACTGCTCGACGACCGCGCGTGCCCTCGGACTCGTGCTGCCGCCCGGCACGGCCGAGGGTGTCCGACCGCGCCTCGGCCTCGTGGCCGCGCTCACCCCGGCCGGGAGCCAAGCGCTGCTCGACCCCGATTTCCGGCTCACCGACGGGCAGCGCGGTCTGCTTGAACAGCTGCAGGCCTCAGGCCCGACCGTCGCCGCCAAGCTCGGAACACCCGCTCTGCGCCGGCTGGAGGGCCGCGGCCTCGTGGACCTGGTCCAGCGCGAACATCCGCGGCGGCCGGTCGACCATGCCGTGGGCGCGGCCAGTGCGGTCTCGCCCGTGCTGACCGCCGACCAGCGCGCCGCGCTGGAACCAATCGTCCGCGCGCTGGCCGGATCCGGCCCTGCGGACGGGTTTCTCCTCCAGGGGGTGACCGGCTCGGGCAAGACCGAGATCTACCTGCAGGCGGTGGCTGCCGTGCTGGCGGCGGGACGATCGGCAATCGTGCTCGTGCCCGAGATCGCCCTCACTCCACAGGTCCTGTGGCGTTTTCAGGCCCGCTTCGGCGATGTCGTCGCCGTGCTGCACTCCGCGCTCAGTGTGGGCGAGCGCCACGACGAGTGGCAGCGCCTGCGCCGCGGCGATGCTCGGGT
>DASXHG010000318.1:0-15182 GCA_036488625.1 Solirubrobacteraceae bacterium
GTCAGCCCCACAGCTTCCAGGGCGCGCGGTCAGCCATCCAGAGGTCGTTCAGCAGCATGGCGTCCTTGTATGTGTCAAGGCAGTCCCAGAACCCGGGATGGCGAAACGCCCGCAACTCGCCGCGGGCGGCCAATTCCATCAGGGGTTCGCGCTCCAGCACTGACCCCTCGTCCAGCAGTCCAAGCACGGTGGGCTCAAGGCAAAAGAAGCCGCCGTTGACCCAGTGCTCACTGCGCGGCTTCTCGGCAAACCCGGTTACCAGGCCGTCGGCCTCGAGCCGAGCCACGCCGAACGGGAGCTCGGGGCGGACGACTGTCATCGTCGCCGGCGCATCGTGCCCGTCATGAAAGACGAGCAGCGCCTCGAGATCGATATCGGCCACCCCGTCGGCATAGGTCAGGCAGAAGCTCGCTCCGTCCAGCTCGGCCACGGCCTGGTGCAGCCTGCCTCCCGTGGGGGTGCGGACGCCGGTGTCCAGGCACCGGATCTCGGCCTCGGCCGGCCACTGCTCGCCGGTCACAAAGCGCTCGATCTGCTCGCCGCGATAGCCGGTCAAGAGCAGAAAGCGCCTGAAGCCCTGCGCCAGGTAGATCTGAAGGACGTGCCACAGGATCGGCCGGCCCCCGATCTCGACCATCGGCTTGGGAATCGAGCGCGTGTGCTCCTGCAGCCGGGTCCCGCGCCCGCCACAGAGGATCACCACGGCCGTGTCGCTCGCTCTCACGGCGGCGGATTATCAGGCATCATCAGCTCGATGAGCCCCTCTGTGAATTCCGCCATCTTCAAGGCCTACGACATCCGTGGGCTGTACGGGAAGGAAATGGACGCCGAGCTGGCCGTGCAGATCGGGCGCGCCTTCGCCCGCGTCATCGCGGCGCTCGAGGACAAGCCCACGACCGAGATCCGCCTGGGCCTGGGCCGCGACATGCGGCTCACCGCACCCGAGCTCGCGGCTGCCTACTGCGAGGGCATGACCGCGGAGGGCGCGACCGTCCTCGACGCGGGTCAGGTGGGGACGGAGATGCTGTATTTCCTCGTCGGCTCGCGCGAGCTCGACGGCGGTCTGATGTGCACGGCCTCGCATAACCCGAAGGCCTATACGGGCGCCAAGCTCGTTGGCCGGGGTGCGCTGGCGCTGTCGGGCGACAGCGGGATCGGCGACGTCCGCGACCGGATCGCCGACGGCCTCGGCGATGCTCCCGGCGGCGGTTCGGTGGAGGAGGTCGACATCTACGAGGAGTTCCAGGCCGCGGCTCTGGACTTCATCGACGCCGATTCGATCCGGCCGCTGAAGGTCGTCGTCGACGGCGGCAACGGGATGGCCGGCCCGATGGTCGGCCCCCTGCTCGAGCGCCTCGGGCTCGATCTGGTCAAGGCCTACTGGACCCCGGACGGAGAATTTCCCGACCACGAGCCCAATCCGATGCTGCCCGAGAACCGGGAATTCATCATGGGCGAGGTCAAGCGACTGCAAGCCGACCTCGGAATCGCGTGGGACGGCGACGCCGACCGCTGCTTCTTCATCGACGAGCAGGGGGCGTTCGTCGACGGCGACTTCCTGACCGCCCTGATGACCGCCTCCATGCTCCAGAAGGAGCCTGGGGCCACCGTCCTCTACGACGTGCGGGCCTCGCGGGCCGTGGCCGACACGGCCGAGGCCGACGGGGGCCGGGCCCTGGTCAACCGCGTCGGGCACGCTTTCTTCAAGGCCCGGATGCGGGAGGAGGGGGCCGCGTTCGGCGGCGAGGTCTCCGGCCACTACTACTTCCGTGACTTCTACTGCGCGGACTCCGGCACGCTGCCGGCGCTGCTGATCCTCGAGCTCCTCTCCCAGCGCGAGACGACGATGTCGGCCCTGCTCGAGCCGTACCGGTCGCGGTATTTCATCTCCGGGGAGATCAACACCGAGGTCGACGATCCCCAGGCCAAGCTGGAGGAGCTCTCCGAGCGCTACTCCGACGCCGACCAGTCCCGCCTGGACGGTGTGTCAGTCGACTACGAGGACTGGCACTTCAACGTTCGCCCCTCTAACACCGAGCCGCTGCTGCGCTTGTGTCTGGAGTCCCTGCGCTCGCGCGAGGACATGGAGGCCAAGCGCGACGAGGTGCTGGGCATCATCCGCGACTGAACCAGGTTTACCGCCGTCGCCCCCCTGAGCCGCGTACAGGGATCGTTACCGGTCAGGGACAGTTCAGTGGTAACTACGCATCGGCTCGGACCGTGATTCGCCGATGAATGCCCTGGACATGTCCCGTCCCCCAGCGAACCAGGGTCGTGCGAGGCCGCGATCCCCTTCGTCCGCGCTTCCGGGCGAGTTCGGCCGTGGCTACCCGCGCGGCCTGCTGCAACGCGTCCCGGCGATCCTCTACACCGCCGAAGCCGGCGAGCACGGCGTCTGGCATTACGTGAGCCCCCAGATCGAGGCCATTCTTGGCTTCACGCCCCTCGAATGGTGCTCGGACCCAGACCTGTGGGCCAGCCGCCTGCACCCGGACGACCGAGATCGGGTCCTCAGCACTGAGAGCCGCATGCTCAGCGGCGAGCAGTCGACGGGCGCCGCTGAATACCGGCTGCGCCACCGTGACGGCCACGTGGTGTGGGTCCGCGATGACGCGCTACTGCTGTTCGACGAGGATGGCGAGCAGCGCTGGCATGGGGTGATGTCCGACATCACCGACCAGAAAGAGGCCGAGTCCGAGCTCGAGCGGCGCGCCGCCCAGCAGTCCGCCGTGGCTCGTCTGGGGGAGCACGCGCTGGAGGGGGCCAGCACCCTGGACGTCATGCAGGAGGCGATCGCCGCCGGGGCCGAGCTCCTGGGCGTCGAGATCGCGACCGTGCTCGAGCTGAGCCACGACGGCGAGGCGCTCGAGTTCCGCGCCACCCACGGTCTGTCGGGGAACCTGGTCGGAGAGCGGCTTCCCGCCGGTGACCGTTCGCAGGCCTGGTACTCGATTCAGACCAGTGGCGCGGTGATCGTCGAGGATTGGCACCACGAGCAGCGCTTCCGCCGGGCGGAGATCCTCACCGCTCACAGCGTGCGCAGCGGTCTTACGGTCATGATCGAGGGGCGCAGCGGGCCGTTCGGCGTGCTGGGCCTGCACAGCTTCCAGCCCCGGACCTTCAGCACGGGGGACATTGACTTCGCGCAGTCCCTGGCCAATGTCCTCGCCGACGCCTTCGATCGCCAGCTGACCGATGACGACATCCGTCATCGCGCATTGCACGATCTCCTCACCGGCCTGCCCAACCGGCTCCTGTTCCTGGACCGCCTCGAACACGCGCTCGAGCGGCTGCGCCGCCGCACGGGGCTGTCGGCGATCCTCGTCCTCGATCTCGACCGCTTCAAGCTCGTCAACGACAGCCTCGGCCACAAGGTCGGCGACGAGCTGCTGGCCGCGGCGGCTCCGCGGCTGAAGCAGGCCGTCCGCTCCAGCGACACGGTGGCCCGGTTCGGCGGCGACGAGTTCGCCGTCCTGCTCGAGGACATCGCCGGCGAGCACGAGGCGATCGAGATGGCCCAGCGGATCGCCAGCATCTTCATCCGTCCGTTCGTGCTCGAGGGCGATGAGCACTTCGTGACCACGAGCATCGGCATCGCCATGGCCTCGGGCGGTGAGAGCGCCGAGGACCTGATCCGCGACGCCGACGTGGCCATGAACCGGGCCAAGGAACGCGGGCGAGCTCGCTACGAGCTGTTTGACGAGGGGATGCGCGGCCGGGCCATCTCTCGCCTCCGGGTCGAGAACGACCTGCGCCGAGCGCTCGAGCGCGACGAGCTGGTGCTCGATTACCAGCCGGTCGTGGCGCTGCGTGACCGCTCGCTGAAGAGCGTCGAGGCGCTTGTCCGCTGGCAGCACCCGACCCGCGGCCTGATCGCGCCCGCCGACTTCATCCCCGTGGCCGAGGAGAACGGGCTGATCGAGCCGATCGGGCGCTGGGTGCTCGATCGCGCCTGCCGCCAGGGCGCCCGCTGGTACCGCGACCGGCCCGACTCGCCGCCGATCTCGGTCGCCGTCAACCTCTCGGCGGTCCAGGTGGCCAGCCGGGGGCTGGCCGACAGCGTGGCGTCGGCGCTGCACGGGGCCGGGCTCGATCCGGCCTGCCTGACCCTGGAGATCACCGAAAGCGTGATGCTGGCCGACGCCGACGGGCTCAGCGAGACGCTCGAGGAGCTCAAGGCGATCGGCGTCCGCCTGGTCCTGGACGACTTCGGCACCGGCTACTCCTCGCTGGCCTACCTCACCCGGCTGCCCCTCGACGCGCTCAAGGTCGACCGATCCTTCATCGACGGCCTGGGCAGCGAGAGCGATGACACGGCCATCACCGAGGCGATCGTGGCCATGTCCCATGCCCTCTCGCTGCAGGTGGTGGCCGAAGGCGCTGAGACCTCGCAGCAGGTCGCCGAGCTCGAGCGGCTGGGCTGCGACCTGGTCCAGGGCTTTTACTTCTCTGCGCCGCTGGCCGCCACCGAGGTGACCCGCATCCTCGAGTCCGGTCCGCCGTGGCCGGGCGCATCCAAGACCCGCGGACGCTCGTCCAGGCGGCCGGTCGCGGCCCGTAGCCGCTGAGCCTCGGTCAGTCCCCAGTCGCGGGGACTACGGGTGTGCGGACAGCCCGGGTCCAAGCGGGGAGACGATCGCGTGGCCGCACTCGTAGGCGCCGTTCGTGATCGAAGTGCTCAGGGCGTGCGTATCGTCCGGCGGAATGACAGCCAACGCAATCGCCGTGGGACACCGCCCCGGCGATCCCGAGCCATGACTGACGTCGAGACGGAAGGACACGCTCGCCCCGGGAGCCACCACCAGGGCCCGCAGGGGGCTGTGGCCGAAGAAGTCCTCGGTGCTGTGGGTGGGGACGGTGGGAAGCGCCTTGCCCGCGCGGTCCAGGAACTGGATCCCCGGATAGCCGTAGGTATGGCAACGGCGTCGGCCCTTGTTGCGCAGGGCGAACCCGAGATCGCCGTGACCGGTGGCGCCCTGACCACCGAGATAGCTCAGGACCAATTCCGCGGCACGGCATTCGCTGGGCCCGCCGGTGGGTGTGGCGGCGCTGGTCGTCTTAGACGTCGTCGCGCTGGTCGCTGTGCGGCTGGCGCCGGACGTCGTGGCACTGGCGCTGGCGGCCTGGTTCGCGGTCGTGCTCGTGGTGGCCGCCGTACCGCAGCCGGCCAGGACAGGTGTGGTGGCGATCACCGCGCCGGTCAGGAGCCGGGTCAGCGTTTCGGTTCGGGGTATACGCATGGGGTGATTTTCGCCCGCTCGGCCCTCCCTCCTACCCAGCCGCGTCCCATCGCCATGACACGATCCGCCCATGAGCTCTGAAATCGTCGCTGCCCCGGGGACCGAGGACCCGCGGCGGCGCCGCCATCTTGACTGGGAGCTCATCACCTGCGGGGTCCGCGGGCACGCGCTGGTCGGACGAGACGTCGAGCACGCCCGCGAGGAGGACGGCGCTCTGCTCCGCGACGTGGGCGAGACCCGCTGGCACCGGTGCCTGCGCTGTGACGCCTGGGTAGCGCTTCCGCGTCCGGCGCAGCCGGCCCGCCCCACGCTGGGCGAGCCCAGCGAGATCGTCGTTCCGATCCGGGGCCGCGCCTTGCACGATCGCATCATCCTGCGGCTGATCGCGCTCGATCGGGCGCTGCACTTTTTGGTTCTGGCCCTGCTCGGGGTGGGGGTACTGCTGTTCGCCTCCGACCGAGCGAATCTGCGGGCCGGCTTCTATCGCGTGCTGACCGCGATCCAGGGCGGAGTGGCCGGCGGCCCGGTCCAGACCACTGGCCACGTGGGCATCATCCACGAGCTCGACCGGCTGTTCACGCTGCACACCGGGACTCTGCAAGCGGTCGGATTGGCGCTGATCGCCTACGCCGTGCTGGAGGGTGTGGAGGGAATCGGGCTGTGGATGGGCAAGCGCTGGGCCGAGTACCTGACCTTCATTTCCACCAGCGTCCTGCTCCCGCTCGAGATTTACGAGATCATCAACCGCGGCACCGTGCTCAAGGTCCTCGGCTTTCTCATCAACCTGGCCGTCGTGATCTGGCTGCTGTTTCGCAAGCGCCTGTTCGGACTCCGCGGCGGCGGTGCCGCCGATGCGGCGGAGCGACAGAGCGACGCCGGCTGGCCCGCGATCGAGCGGTCCACCCCACCCCAGTTCACGGCCTCCGACGTGACCTCGCCGTGAGCTCGACCGCCGGTGGAGCCCAGCTCAGTGAGACGGCCGTCGAGGCCGAACTCCAGCGCGTCGGCCGCGACCTCGCGGCGGCCTTCCCGGGTACCTCGCGCAACCCCGTACGGGCCATCGACGCGCGAGCGATGGAGATGGCCGCCGGCGACCGCGAGCTGCGCGCGGCCCTGTTTCGCTTCGTCGACGTCGCCCCCGCCTGTCACTCGCTCGACGATCTCGCCCGCCATCTGACCGGCTACCTCGAGGAGGTGCCCGACACGCCACCCCCGCTCGCGGCAGCGATGCGGATCTCCCACACCCGCGCCGGCCGCGCCGCGCTGGGCGCCGCCGCCGCCGGAGGGGTGCGCCACCTCGCGCACCGCTTCATCGTCGGCGAGAGCCCGGCCAAGGCGCTCGGCACGCTGCACGGCCTGTGGCAGGACGGTGTGGCCAGCTCGGTCGACCTGCTCGGCGAGGCCACCGTGACCGATGAGGAGGCAGATCGCTACGCCGCGCGGTGCCTGGAGGCGATCGAGGTGTTAGCTCCGGCCTGCGAGCGCTGGCGCCGCCAGGAGATCCTCGAGGTCGACAGCCTCGGATCGCTCCCGCGCGCCAACGTGTGCGTCAAGATCTCCGCTCTCACGCCCCTGCTGCGGCCCGACGCTCCCGCGCGCGGGCAGCACGACGCGGCCGCCCGTCTCCGCCCCCTGCTGCGCAGCGCCAAGCAGCATGGTGCTCATCTGCACATCGACATGGAGTCGCTGGACTCGCGCGAGGCGGTACTCGAGCTGGTCCTCGAGCTGCTCGACGAGGATGAGTTCCGCGACGGACCCTCGGCCGGACTCGTCCTCCAGGCCTACCTGCGCGATTCGCCGGCGATGATGGATCAGGTCGTCGACTGGGCTCGCGGCACTGCGCGCCGCCCCCCGATCACCGTTCGTCTGGTCAAGGGCGCCTACTGGGACCACGAGCTCGTCCAGGCTCGCCAGCACGGTTGGCCGGTCCCGGTGTTTGAAGACAAGCACGACTGCGACCGCAACTTCGAGGCCCTCACCCGGGGCCTGCTGGCGGCCCGACCCGCCGTGCGAGTCGCCATCGCGTCGCACAACCTGCGCTCGGTCTCGCACGCGATCGCCGTCAATCGCGTCGGCGGCGGCGAGGATCGGGATCTCGAGCTCCAGGTCCTGCGCGGCCTGGGCGATGAGCTCCAGCACGCTTTGGCCGCTCGCGGCTTTCGCGTGCGGACGTACTGCCCGGTCGGCGACCTGGTGGCGGGAATGGCCTATCTCGTCCGGCGGCTGCTTGAAAACACGTCAAACGAGTCGTTCTTGTCCGAGCAGGCGCGCGGGGTTCCGGTGCAGGAGCTGCTGGCCGCGCCGTGATGCTCAAGCCATTCGCCAACGAACCCGTCCTCGAGCTGCGCCGCGCCGCCGTTCGCGCCGGCCTCGCCGATGCCCTGGCCGGGGTCGATCGGACCCTGCCGCTTTCGGTTCCCGTCCGGATCGGCACCGAGGCCCGAAGCGGCGAGGAGCTGCTCTCCACCGACCCCGGCGCCCCCGAGCGCGTGGTCGCCAGCGCCGGGGCGGCGCGGCCCGACGAGGTCGACGCGGCGGTGGCCGAGGCCGCCCGGGGGCTGGCGCAATGGCGCGCGGTAGGCGCCGAGCAGCGGGCCGAGGCCCTTTTGGGCGCCGCCGCCTGGATGCGCGAACGGCGCCTCGAGCTGACCGCGCTGGAGGTGCGCGAGTGCGCCAAGCCTTGGCTCGAGGCCGACGCCGACGTGTGCGAGGCGATCGACTTCCTCGAGTACTACGCCCGGGCCGGAATCGAGCTCGCCCGAGGGCGGGAGCTGCTCCAGGTACCCGGCGAGCGCAACGACCTGCGCTATGTCCCGCGCGGGATCGTGGCCGTCATTTCGCCCTGGAATTTCCCCCTGGCCATCCCGTGCGGCATGAGCTCGGCCGCGCTGGTCACCGGCAACGCCGTCGTCCTCAAGCCCGCCGAGCAGTCTCCGGCGATCGCGGCCAAGCTGGTTGAGGCGCTCCACGCCGGTGGCGTTCCCGCCGCCGCGCTCAGCCTGCTCCCCGGCGAGGGTGAGGTCGGCGCGGCCCTCGTCCGCCACCCGGATGTGGCGGCGATCGCCTTCACGGGCTCGCTCCCGGTGGGCCGCGAGATCATCCGCACGGCCGCCGACACGGTCGACGGGCAGCGCCAGTTCAAGCAGGTCGTCGCCGAGCTGGGCGGCAAGAACTGCGTGATCGTCGACGCCGACGCGGACCTCGACGAGGCCGTCCCGGCGATAGTCGGCTCGGCCTTCAACTACGCGGGCCAGAAATGCTCGGCTGCCTCCCGGGTCCTGGTCCACGAGGCGATCGCCGACCAGCTCCTGGCCCGGCTGGCCGGAGCCGTCCGGGTCCTCGTCGTCGGCCAGGCGGAGACGCTCGGCACCGACGTGCCGCCGGTGATCGAGCGCGACGCTCAGGAGCGAGTCGCGCGCTACGCCGAGATCGCCGCGCGCGAGGGCACGATCGCGGCGACGGCGGCGGCCCCCGAGGGGAGCGGATGGTTCTGCCCGGCGACGGTGGCGACCGACCTGCCCGAGGGCTCACGCGTGCTCGAGGAGGAGATCTTCGGGCCGCTGCTCGCCGTCCAGCGCGTTCGCGACGTGGAGGCCGCGTGCGACGTCGTCGACGGTCTCTCCTTCGCCCTGACCGGCGGGCTGTTCACGCGCAATCCGGCCACGGTTCGCCTCGTCCGCGACCGCACCCCGGTCGGCAACCTTTATGTAAACCGCGGGATCACCGGCGCGATGGTCGCCCGGCAGCCGTTCGGAGGCAATCGCCTGTCGGGCACGGGCATGAAGGCCGGCGGTCCGGACTACCTGCTGCAGTTCGTCCAACAGCGCGCGGTCAGCGAAAACACCATGCGCCACGGGCTCGAGGTGTAGCCCGCCCTCGCGGCCGAAGTTTTCCTTGATTTCTCGGCTCAGCGGAGCATGATTGGTGGGCGGATGGTGTTATCGCTGGAGGCAGCGTGGCGGTTGGGGCTCGCGATCGCGTTCTGCGTCGCGATCTTGATGAGTGTCTGCGCACGCGCTCCCCGTCAATCCGTGCCCGGCGCCGAGTTGCGGCGGCTCGTCTACTGCGCGCTGCTTCTGTACCTGGTCGGCGGCCTGGCCTCGGTCAGTCACCACCACCTCCTGGCCGGATTCGTCTACGGAGCCGGGATCATCGTGTCCGCTCTGGCCGCGTGGCTCTCCCGGGGGCGCGACCAGGAGGATCCGCCCGATGACGACGACCCCGGTGACGACCCGCCGCCGCCCGAGCCCGACGGACTGCCGCGGCTTGACTGGGCCGCCTTCGAACGCGAGTTCCGCGCCTACGCGCGGCGCCAGCCCGGGCGCGAGCCGAGCCCGCGTTAGCGGCAGGTCCCAGTCGCGGCGCGAGCCGAGCCCGCGCTAGCGGGAGCGGTCGGCGATACCGGCCAGCAGCAACGCGTGGAGCCGGGTCTCTCCGCTCAGCTCGGGATGGAAGGCCACCGCCATCACGTTGCCCTGGCGCACGGCCACGGGATGATCATCGACGGCAGCGAGAACCTCCACGTCCGGGCCGTACTCGGCCACCCAGGGGGCGCGGATGAACACCGCGTGGACGGGTCCGCCCGGCACCCTGTCGAACGTCAAGTCAGCCTCGAATGAGCGCAACTGACGGCCGAACGCGTTGCGCTCAGCCTTGATGTCCAGCACCCCGAGGTGATCGCGGTCGAGCATGATCAGGCCGGCGCAGGTCCCCAGGATGGGCGTCCCCTGGGCGGCCAGCTCGCGCAGCGGATCGCCCAATCCCTCGCGGGCGATGCCGAGTGTCATCACCGTCGACTCGCCACCGGGCAGGACCAGTGCATCGAGACCGTCGAGGTCCCTGGGCACCCGCACCTCGCGGGCCTCGGCCCCTAACTGCTCAAGGATCTTGGCGTGGGCGGCGAAATCGCCCTGGAGAGCGAGCACGCCGACATGGGGTGCCGCCTGCTCGGGCGCGGCTGCCCGGTCCGGGGACGGCGCGCGCTGGGCCACGGCTGACCGGTCCGGGGACGGCGCGCGCTCGGCCGTGCCTGCCCCGGTCGGAACCGGCGCGTTCTCGGGCCCCACGGCTACCAGCCGCGGGGGGCGAGCAGCTGCTCTGACTCGAGCTTCGAGGTCTCCAGGCTGACCATGGCCTGACCGAGTCCCCGCGAGGCGGCGGCGACACGAGCCGGATCCTGGAAGTGAGTGGTGGCCTCGACGATCGCGCGGGCGCGGCGCTCGGGATCTTCGGACTTGAAGATGCCCGAACCGACGAACACGCCTTCGGCACCGAGCTGCATGACCAGCGATGCGTCGGCCGGCGTGGCGATGCCGCCGGCGCAGAACATGACCACGGGAAGCTTGCCATCGGCGGCGACCTGACGGACCAGGTTCAGCGGCGCGCCCAGCTCCTTGGCCGCGG
Source organism: Solirubrobacteraceae bacterium (assembly GCA_036488625.1). Taxonomy (GTDB): domain Bacteria; phylum Actinomycetota; class Thermoleophilia; order Solirubrobacterales; family Solirubrobacteraceae; genus Palsa-465. Next base: position 10,644 of record DASXHG010000318.1, read on the forward strand.
TAGCCACCTCGGCCGGGTCGAGCGTGCCCAGCCGCTTGATCTCCTTACCGATCACGCGCAGATGGCGCACGGCGTTGACGATGTCGCCGGTCCCGGCCTCACCCTTGGAGCGGATCATGGCCGCCCCCTCGCCGATCCGGCGCAGGGCCTCACCGAGGTTGGTGGCGCCACATACGAAGGGGATGTCGAACTGCCACTTGTCGATGTGGTTGGCCTCGTCGGCTGGAGTAAGCACCTCGGACTCATCGATGTAATCGACCTCGAGCGCCTCGAGAACCTGGGCCTCGGCGAAGTGACCGATGCGAGCCTTGGCCATGACGGGGATTGTGACCGCCTCCTGGATGCCGGCGATCATCTCCGGGTCAGACATGCGGGCCACGCCGCCGTCGCGGCGGATGTCGGCGGGGACGCGCTCGAGCGCCATCACCGCGGCGGCACCGGCGTCCTCGGCGATCTTGGCCTGCTCGGGGGTGACCACGTCCATGATCACACCGCCCTTGAGCATCTCGGCCAAGCCGGCTTTGACGGTGAAGGTCGCCTCGTGACGGGAGGTGTTTCCGTTCTCGCTCACGGTTGCCAGTGTAGCCGTGTACTAGGTTCTCGCAGCGATGAGTTCCGACGCCGTGTTTGTACGCGAGGGCAATCGCTGGCGACCTAACGAGATGGCGCGCGGTCCCTGGGATCCCAATGCTCTGCACGGCGGTGCGCCGGCCGCTCTGCTCGTGCATGCCTTTGAGGCCTGCGAGCCCCAGGAGGGCCTGGAGCTAGCCCGTGTGACCTATGACCTTGTTCGCCCGGTGCCGCTGGCGGAACTCGAGGTACACGTGGAAGTCGTCCGTCCGGGACGTCGGGTGATGCTGCTCGACGGAGTGATTCGGGACGCGGCCGGTCAGGTCGTCACCAGGGCACGGGCGTTGCGGGCTCGGGCCAGTGAGCTTGGTCCCACATCGGATGGTCCGCCGCCCTTCCCGGGACCGGAGAGCGAAGCCGCTCTGACGCAGAACGGCTCGGCACCGCCGGGGTTCGATCGCGAGGGCACGCCGATGTTCGGAACGCACGCCGTGGACATCCGTTTTGTGCAGGGGAACTTCCGTGAGCCCGGGGCGGCCACGGCCTGGTTTCGCCTTCGCCACCCCCTCATCGCCGGCGAGGTGACCAGCCCGTTTGAGCTGACCGCGACCGCCGGTGATTTCGGCAACGGCATTGGCACGGTCATCTCCTGGGAGGAGCACGTGTTCATCAACCCCGACCTGACGCTCTATTTCGAGCGTCCACCCCGCGGCGGATGGGTGGCGATGCAGTCCGAGACTCGCGTCCGCCCGGGCGCGGTCGCGGTCTCCGAGAGCGTGATCTGGGATCAGTACGGCCGGGTCGGGCGCGCGACGCAGGCACTGCTCGTGTCGCCGCGCTGACGGCGAGCCGGGGGGACCTGGGGGACCTTGGGGGAGCGCCTCGTGCCGGACCGGCTACTTGAGGCGGAAGGCTTTGATGCGTACGTCGTACTGCTGGGCGTCGCGGGCGTAAACGCCGTAGGCCAGGGCCTGGATGATCGACAGCAGCGCCGTGTGTGAGCGCACGAAGGCGGGAGAGTTGGACGAGTAGTAGAGGCGGATCCGAGCCAGTCGGGCTACCTCGGACAGTGTGGCGTCGGTGATGGCCAGCGTCGATGCCTTGCGGTGGCGGGCCAGCTTCATGGTCCGAGTGATCAGCGGATGCGGGCGCCCGGCCGACAACCCCACCACCAGCGTGCTGGCGTCGATTCGGCTGAGACGGCCCAGGGCCTCCTGGGACGGGCTGGCGACGATTTCGGCCCGAAGGTCGAGCAGCATCAGCAGGTGGCGCAGGTAGCTGGCAAAGAACGCCATCTGATCGGTACCGGCGATCAGCACCTTCTCGGCCGAGACGATCGCGTCCACGGCTGCCTCGACGTCGGAGCGCGAGAGCTTGTGGGCGGTGTCCTCGACGTTCACGTGATCGGCGGCCAGCGCGGCCTCGAACTCCGTGTGATCAAGCGAGAACAACGGTGCCGTAGCGGTCATCACCTCGGCCGCGCCCGCCGGGCGGCGCCGGTACTCGTCCCGCGCGGCCTGCTGGAGCTCGGGGAAGCCTTCGAAGCCCAGCGCCTGCGAGAACCGCACGACCGTGCTGGAGGAGGTATTGGCCCGTCGGGCCAGCTCCTCGGCGGTCTGGAACGCGGCCTCGTCGAGGTGGTCGACGATGTACTGGGCGACGTCCTTCTGCGAGCGAGAGAAATCGTCAAAGCGGGCCCGGATATAGCCGGACAGGGCCTGGTGGCCCGACGCGGTCTCGGGGTTGGCGACGTGAGTTGTGGCTGGCTTCATCGGCAGGCGTCTCATTCGACGCCGCACGGCGACGTTCCTCTGAGAAATGTTCGAACAGTCGCTCGAGCCGGGCTGGACGGGCGCCTGAGCGTGGGGATCAGCCCCGCCTGAACCGTCGTTCGGGACGGCGGATCGGCCCGGTTCGGGCGGCCGGTCGGGACGGCGGATCGGCCGGTCTGGGCAGGTCGGTGCGGACGGCGGATCGGCCGGTCTGGGCAGGTCGGTGCGGACGGCGGATCGGCCGTCTGGGCAGGTCGGTCGGGCCGTGACTCGACCCCGCCCGTCCTTATCGGAGACGCGGCGGCTGCGAACCCAGCGCGGGGACTACTGCGGGCGGTCGCGCATCGCCTGCATCCGCTCCCGGTCCTGCCGACGTTCGGCCAGAGCCTGGAAAACGGCATAGGCGATCAGGAGGTTCGCGATGACGCCGATGCCCAGGAACGTGATGAGCAGAGCCAGCGTCTGCCCGAACGAGCTCGTCGAATGGCCGAGCCCCAGGATGTCCGCGAACTGGAAGGCGTGTGCGATCACCATCTGGCCAGATCATACATTTGCCTGCCCCCGGCACGGCGTCCCGCCCCTCCTCCGACTTGGCTCCCCGCCCCGCCCTCCCCTCCGACTTGGCTCGCTCCCGCCCCTCCCCTCCGATTTGGCTCCCCGCCCCGCCTGCCGTCCCACTTGGAGTGATCTCACGTTCACTACGAACAGCAGATCACTCCAAGTCGGTCCGTGCCGGTGACCAATCGCGCGCGGCCCGCCGAGATGCCCCACACCCGCGACCGACCGCCGTCGTGGCCCACGCCGATCCGCAAGCGCCCAACGAGCCGGTAGCTTGCCCGGTGTCGGCCCGGTAGCTCAGTTGGTCAGAGCAGCGGACTCATAATCCGTCGCGCGCAGGTTCGAGTCCTGCCCGGGCCACTGAGAAATCCCTCGTAATCACGGTTTCTGGCGTTTCGCTGCCAGCCGCGCAATGCAGAGCATGTCCCGAGACGTCGCGAGCCGCCGGTACGCTCCACCTGTGCTCTCCGACCGCTTCCGTACTGCAGTTGAGGCCGGCGAGGTGGCTGGCTCATCGGAGCTGTTCCGCAAGGATGCTGTATTCCGCAGCCCAGTGGTCTACCGTCCCTACACGGGACGCGACACAGTGCTCAAAGTCCTTGAGGCGGCCGAGCGGGTGCTCGGGCTAGGCGGCCAGTTCCGTTACGTCCACCAACTCGAGGACACTGATGCGCGCGTGGCCATCCTGGAGTTCGCGACCGAGGTGGATGGCCGGCAGGTCGAGGGCATCGACAAACTCACCTTCGACGAGGACGGGCGCATCGCGGAGCTGAAGGTGATGCTGCGCCCAGCCTCGGCGCTACAGGTGGTCGGCGCGCGGATGACCGAAGAATTCGCACGCCTCGGGCTCGCCTCTCCCGTCTGAGACTTGCCTGCTACCACCTTGGGCGGCGAGGCAGGCTTTGGCACAGCCGGCCCTTTCCACTCCCAGACCAGGCTGGAGCATCGCGTGACGGGAGCTATGTCGAGCTCCGGCTCAGGGCTCTCCTGGGTGCCGGCCCCCCGCTAGCTCGCATGCGCGCGTGACTCGATAACCGGGGTCGACCTCCCGTCCGCGCCGTCTCGCCTCGGCCGCCGCTGCGGCGCCGAGCCGCTCCTCGCTTTCGAGCGTGAGATCGCGCCGGTCGATGTGCCATGCAGATTGCTCCGAGCCACCGATGTCTCCGATCTGGGCGGCTGCCATTCCCGCGACCTCGAGCGCCTCGACGTCGTCGCCGTTCATCGCCAACGCGTCGGCAAGTGCGACGAGGTCGTTGAACACCTGCATGTAGTGCACCCGCTCCTGACCCCATAGAAGCGAGAGCGCGTAGTGATGTATGGCCTGTTGTGGCTGCCGGCGTCGCAGCGCGAGGTCGCCTTCAAACGTGTGCGTCGAGAAGTGCCCGTCGGCGCAGGCTTGCTTTGCCTCGTCGAGCAGAGCCGCCGCGCGATCTAGCTGGCCGGCTTCGATCCTGGTCTGGCCCTCGAACAGAAGCGCAGCGCTCAGCGCGTCTGGACCGAGATCGCGGGCCAGCACCGTCGCCCGCTCGTTATCCACCAGTGCAGGCTCGACCTGGCCCGCCTGGATGTACATCAGCGCTCGGGTTATCAAAGCCACCGCGAAGCAGTCGCTCTCGGTCAACAATGCGACGGCTTCGTT
>DASXHG010000393.1:0-6932 GCA_036488625.1 Solirubrobacteraceae bacterium
AGAGCCTCGCGCGGATTTCCCGTCGGGTCGTGGAGCTGGAGCACCGACCAGTACGCCCACGAGATCCCCGCGAAGCTGGCCGCGTCGGCGGTGGCGGCCGACGCCTCGAAGTGGCGGCTGCCTCCGAACTCATCCATGACCAGGGCTGGACCGCCCGCCTGTCGCGTCCGGGTGGCGGCCTGCACCAGGAGAGCATCGTGGACCACGAGCTCCGGGTGCGCTCCGTAGGCGTGGAAGCCCAGGACCAGGCCGGGCAGGCGCAGCGGCTCAGCGAGGCCGAGCGTCTCCTGGCCGTTGTCGTCGAAGCTGATCGGCGGCTCATAGAAGACGGGATGGCGAGCGTCGACGCGCTGGATCGCCCCGATGATCCCGGTCGGCGGGGCCTGCGCGCCGCTGACCGCGCACGAACGAGGCTCGTGGACGGGACCGCCGTAGAAGCACTGCAGCTCGGGGTCGAAGTCGGCGACCGCGAAGTCCGCGGGCTCGTTATAGGCCTCGTAGCCGATCACGTTGGCGTTGTCGCGGTAGTGGCGGGCTACGGCTTGCCAGACGCGCGCGAACTGTCCCTGGAGGTTGCCGCTGACATCGTTGGCGAAGAAGTGGTGGCTGGCCGCCTTCACGGCCGGGTCGAGATAGGCCTTGATCCAGTGACGGGGGTAGGCGAACTCGGCTTCGCCGGTGCAGGTCGCCCACGGCGGCGCGCCCTCACCGTTCCACGGCGTCGTCCCGGCCGGATTGGCGAAGGCCGAGCCGTAAGCGTCCTGGTGCATGTCGAGCACCACGCGGATGCCGGCGGCGGCCAGCAACCGGATGATCCGGTCGGTGCGGCTCAGGTAGGCCTGCACCGCAGCGGCCTGGTACGGGTCGGCGGCGCCCCGAAGGCGCGGGAACGGCGCTCCGCGGCGATGGGGCGAGCAGTAGGTCGGGTCGTTGGGCCGCACTCCGGCCGGCCCGGGCTCAAGCCCCTCCCACACGACGCCGAGGCGGACGAAGTCAAAGCCCAGACGCGCGAGGGTGGCGGCGTCGCCGGCCGTGAACCGGCGCCCGGGGTCGCGGGCCGTGGGCGACAGGACGTAGGGCAAGCTCGGCCCCTGAGCGGGACCGACACACGGCGACCCGGCCGCCGTCGTCGGCCGCGCTCCGCCGCCGCATTTGCCGACCAGGTCGGCGCCGTGCAACTGCAGACGGCGCCCCTGCGCATCGACCAGGTACGGGCCGCCGGGCGCGGACACAAAGCCGCCACGCGACCAGATTGAACCCGGGGCGGGCAGAGGCGCGGCCCGCGGCGCGCTCGTGCCGGAGAGCAGGAGCACCAGCACGACCACGGCGCCGGCGGCTACGCCCGCGGCCACCACCCAGCCGTTTAGTCGCCGACGCCCATCCAAGGGACGGCGACACTACACGTCGATTTGGCGTGCAGCCAACCGGCCCGCCGGGACCCCCGAGCCGGACCGCGACCCCCGCCCTCAGCCCGGCAGGCGCCCCGCCTCCTCGGTGGCAGCGCGCAGGCGACGCGCGAGCGCGGGCGTCAGCGCGCCGGGCTCCATCTGCCAGCGCCAGCTGTGACCGGTCGTCCCGGGGGCGTTCATGCGGGCCTCGGACCCCAGGCCGAGCGCATCCTGGGCCTGGATCATGGCCAGAAAGGCCGGTGATGAGAAGGTCATCCGGATCACGCCCCACCACGGTTGGCGCTCGGCGAACCCGAGCCGGCGCAGCTCGGAATCCACGAACGCCCGCTGGTCGCCGGGCAGTGACTCGAGCCATCCGCGCACCGTGTCGGTGTCATGAGTTCCGGCGTACACCACCCGGTCGGAGGTGTGGTTGGCCAGCCGGTGGGGACTCGACGGCTCGTCGGGATCGAGCCCGAACTGAATGACCAGCATCCCAGGCAGGCCAACCTCCCGGCGCAGGCGCTCGACGGCGGGGGTGATCACGCCCAGGTCCTCGGCGACCAGCGGCACGGGGCCCAGCTCGCGGTGGATGGCGTCAAACAGCGCCCTCCCCGGTCCGCGTCGCCACCGGCCGCCACGCGCCGTGCGGGCGCCGGCCGGGACCGCCCAGTAGGCGACCAGGCCGCGGAAATGATCGATACGGGCCAGATCGAACAGGTCGGCGGTTCGCCGCACCCGCTCGACCCACCAGCGATAGCGCCGGCGCTGCAGGGCCGGCCAGTCGTAGAGCGGATTGCCCCACAGCTGGCCGTCCTTGGCGTACGCGTCGGGCGGCGCTCCGGCCACCATCCCCTCCTGAAACAGCTCCGGGTGGGCCCTGTGGTCGGCGCTACCCGGTGAGACGTAGATGGCCACGTCACCCATGATTCGCACGCCGCGCTCGGCCCCGTAGGCGCGCAGCGCCGACCATTCGCGCTCAAAGCGCACCTGGTCAGCGACCGCGTCGCGACCCGCGAAGCGCTCCCAGTCGCCGATCCAGAAGGCGTTGCGGGCCCGGAACGCGGCGATCTCGTCGTTCGACACCCGGGCCCGGGGTTCGGCCAGCAGCCCCGGCCACGCGGCGAACGCCGAACGCGATTTGTAGGGCGAGCGATACCGGTCCGGGGGGCCCAGTGGCAGGACCTGCCACCACGACTGCCCGGCCGCGGCCAGCCAGTCCAGGAAGCGATAGGCCTCGGGACCGAGGCGACCGCCGGGGAGAGACGTGATGTGAAGCTGGACTCCGCTCCCGCGTCGGGGCCGTTGCGCCAGGTTCACGCGATGGTGTTTACCCCATGTGTCGTCGTGGATACCTTCCGAGGTGTGGTTCCCCCCGCCATAAGGCGCACGTGAGCGCCGAAGCCGCCGAGGCAACGCGCCGCGCCGGCGCCGCCGATTCCGATCCGACGCGTCAGCCTCCGCCCCGGATCGTGATCCAGTACCCGACGCCGACGGTGGACGGCGGCCGCTACCCGGTCAAGCGCTGCGTCGGTGATCACGTCCGCGTCGAGGCCGATGTCTTCCGTGACGGGCACGACCTGGTCCGCGCCATCGTTCGCTACCAGGGACCCGACGGCACCGACGAGCGGGAGTCAGAGCTGCGGCGGCTCGACGCCCACCTCGGCGGCGTGCGCTGGGTGGGCGAATTCGTTGTCGACCGTCCCGGCCGCTGGCGGTACACGATCGAGGCCTGGACCGACGTCTTCGGCACCTGGCGCGACGAGCTGCGGCGCAAGGTGCAGGCCGGCCAGCACGATTTGTCGGGTGAGCTGTCCGAGGGCGTGGTGCTGCTCCGCGCGGCGGTCGGGCGCGCACCCTCCGCCGAGGCGCGCCAGCTGATCGAGCACGCCGTGACCGAGCTCGGCAACTCGGCCGTCCCCGACAGCGCCAAGCACGACATCGCCCTCGGTCAGGAGCTGCTCAACGCGGTAGAGGCCGGGCACGAGCGCCACGGCCTCGTCCGCCTAGACCCGCCGCAGACGCTCGAGGTCGATCGCCTCCGCGCTCGGTTCGGCTCCTGGTATGAGATGTTCCCGCGCTCCTGGGGTGGGCTGGCCGGCGTCGAGCGTCAGCTGCCCAAGCTGGCCGAGCTCGGCTTCGACGTCATCTACCTGCCGCCGATCCACCCCATCGGGCTCACCAACCGCAAGGGGGCCAACAACGCGCTCACCGCCGGTCCCGGGGATCCCGGCTCGCCGTGGGCGATCGGCGACCGCAGCGGCGGCCACGATGCGATCCATCCCGATCTCGGGACCGAGGACGACCTGCGCTCGCTGACCCGCGCCGCGCGCGAGCTCGACGTCGACATCGCGCTCGACTTCGCGATCCAGTGCTCGGCCGACCACCCGTGGCTGACCGAGCATCCGGAGTGGTTTCACCGCCGTCCGGACGGGACTCTGAAGTACGCCGAGAATCCGCCCAAGCGCTACCAGGACATCTACAACGTCAACTGGGAATCACCGGACTGGCAGTCGTTGTGGAAGGCGCTGCTCGAGGTGATGCTCAAGTGGGTCGACTGCGGCGTTCGCGTGTTCCGCGTCGACAACCCGCACACCAAGCCGTTCGGCTTCTGGTCGTGGCTGATCGATGAGGTTCACGCTCGCGACCCGGCCGTGATCTTCCTGGCCGAGGCGTTCACCAAGCGCGCCGTCATGCGTCACCTCGGCAAGCTCGGCTTCACCCAGTCCTACACCTACTTCACCTGGAAGAACGCGCGCTGGGAGCTCGTCGAGTACGTCACCGAGCTGGCCTATTCGGGCGAGCAGGACTACTTCCGGCCCAACTTCTTCGCCAACACCCCGGACATCCTTCACGAGTACCTGCAGCACGGCGGCCGGCCGGCGTTCGAGGCTCGCGCCGTCCTGGCGGCCACGCTCAGTCCCAGCTACGGGATCTACTCCGGGTTCGAGAACATCGAGAACGTCGCCGTCGCCCCGGGCTCTGAGGAGTACCTGAACTCCGAGAAGTACGAGCTCAAGACACGGACGCTCGACGGTCCCCTGCTGCCTCTGCTGGCGACGCTCAACGCGCTGCGCCGCGAGCACCCCGCGCTGCAGGAACTGTCGAACATCACCTTCCTCGATACGGCCAACGAGGCCTTGATCGCCTACGCGAAGCAGACCGGCCCGGACACGGTGATCTGCGTGGTCAACCTCGACCCCCACCAGCACCAGGAGGGCGCGGCCGTGATCCCGGCCAGCCTGGGCCTGCCACCGACGTTCAGCGTGCGCGACCACCTCAGCGGCGAGCTGTTCCAGTGGCGTATCGGGGCGAACTTCGTCGGCCTGTCGCCGGGCTGGCGCCAGGCGCATGTGCTAACGGTGGAACGGTGATCTCCACCTTCCCGAGCACTCCGTGAGTGTCGGTCCGCCGACCCTGACGCACCTGCTGGCTCGCGAACCGCGGCCGGGCGAGGGCTCGGCGTCCACGCCCGCCCACGCCCAGGCTCGCCAGTGGTTCGAGCACGAGCCGTTGTGGTTCAAGCGCGCGGTCTTCTATGAGATCCACATCCGCGGTTTCTTTGACTCCAACGGGGACGGTTCCGGCGACGTGCGGGGCCTGACCGAGAAGCTGGATTATCTGCAGTGGCTGGGGATCGACTGCATCTGGCTGTTGCCCTTCTACGAGTCACCGCTGCGCGACGGCGGCTACGACATCTCGGACTTCACCAAGGTCCATCCCGACTACGGCACGGTCGATGACGTCGCCGAGCTGATCGAGGCCGCCCACGCCCGCCGCATCCGCGTGATCGCCGACCTGGTCATGAACCACACCTCGTCTGATCACCCCTGGTTTCAGGAGTCGCGCTCGAGTCCGGACAACCCCAAACGCGACTGGTATGTCTGGTCTGACACCGACGACCGCTACCGCGATGCCCGCATCATCTTCACCGACACCGAAGCCTCCAACTGGACCTATGACCCGGTTGCCGGCGCCTACTACTGGCACCGCTTCTTCTCCCACCAGCCCGACCTCAACTACGACAACCCGGACGTCGGCGACGCGATGCTCGACGTACTGCGGTTCTGGCTCGACCGGGGCCTGGACGGCTTCCGGCTCGACGCCGTGCCCTACCTGTTCGAGCGCGAGGGCACCAACTGCGAGAACCTGCCCGAGACCCACACCTACCTCAAGCGCGTGCGCGCGGTGATGCAGGAGGAGTACCCGGACCGTGTACTGCTCGCCGAGGCCAACCAGTGGCCCGCCGACGTGGTCGAGTACTTCGGCGACGGCGACGAGTGCCAGATGGCCTTCCATTTCCCGGTCATGCCGCGCATGTTCATGGCCGTCCGCCGCGAGACGGCCACGCCCATCTACGAAATCCTCGAACAGACCCCGCTGATCCCCGACAGCTGCCAGTGGGGCTTGTTTTTGCGCAACCACGACGAGCTGACCCTGGAGATGGTCACCGACGAGGAGCGCGACTACATGTACGCCGAGTACGCCAAGGACCCCCGGATGAAGCTCAACCTGGGGATCCGGCGCCGCCTCGCTCCGCTGCTCGACAACGGCCGGGACGAGATGGAGCTGATGACGGCGATCCTGTTCTCGCTGCCCGGCTCGCCTGTCCTCTACTACGGTGATGAGATCGCGATGGGGGACAACATCTTCCTCGGCGACCGCGACGGGGTGCGGACCCCGATGCAGTGGACCGGCGACCGCAACGGCGGTTTCTCGCGGGCTGACTTCGCCCAGCTCTATGCCCCGCCGCTGATGGATCCTGTGTTCGGCTATCAGGCCGTCAACGTCGAGGCTCAGCTGCGCACGCCGACCTCGCTGCTGCGCTGGATGCACCGCTTCATCGCCCTGCGCAAGGAGCATCCGGTGTTCGGTTTCGGGACCTATGAGCCGATCGAGACCTCCAATCCGCGGATCTTCGCTGTCCTGCGCCGCTTCGAGGACGACGTCGTGTTGTGCGTGCACAACCTTGCCCGCTCGGCCCAGGCCGTGGAGCTCGATCTCTCCCAGCAGGCCGGCCGCTATCCGGTCGAGCTGTTCGGGCGCTCGCGCTTTCCCCGCATCGGTGAGCTCTCCTACCTGTTGACGCTCGCCCCGCGCGGTTTCTACTGGTTCCAACTCGTCGAAGAGGGCGAGGAGGCGATCGGAACCGGATGACCGACCCCGTACAGAGCCCCGGCCCGGTCGAGACCATCGACCTCGAGGCCCTCGGCAGCTGGATCGAGGACCGTCGCTGGTACTCGTCCAAGTCGCGCCACATCAACGCGATTGATATCGACGAGATCGCGCGGATCGCTGACCAGCCGCCGCTCGTACTGTTGCTGGTGGAGACGAGATTTGCCAGCGGCAGCCACGAGCTCTACCAACTCCCCCTCGCGTTCCTGCCCACTCGGGACGCCGGCGACCGCACCGTGGTCGGCGCTGCCGATGATCTGGTCGCCGTCGATGCGGTGGCCGACCCGGATCTGATCCGCGACCTCCTGCGCCGGATCGAGGAGAACTTCTCCCTGGACACCGAGGAGGGCCAGTTCCGGTTCCAGCGCG
>DASXHG010000197.1:0-6413 GCA_036488625.1 Solirubrobacteraceae bacterium
GTGGGCGAGGCCCGATGAGTCTCAACGGTGGGGACCCTGGAAGCGGGTCCCCACCGCTTTTAAGCGTGCCTTCGGTGTCGTCGGGGCCGGCGAGCGAGCGGCTCAGTGAGCCCAGATGAGCGTCATGACCGCGAGCACGAACCGCTCGTAACGCTCGGGCGAGAACGCCTCAGAATCGGTCAGGACCTGTCGTCCGGCCTCCTCGCTGAGGCTGCGGATCGCTCGGGCGCTGAGCTCGACATCCAGATCCTTGGGGATGGCCGTGCGGTCAATCGCCCAGCGAACGACGTCTTCGATACGGGCCTGCACCGCCCGGCGGTTGACTTCGACCTGTTCGCGGACGGTGGCCGGAGTGCCCTCGGGCGGGAGCAGGATCACTCGCCAGGAGTCAGGGCGGCTGGCGACCGCGTCCAGAAACCGGCGCACGCCGGCCGCGAACAGCTCGGCGGGCTCTCCTCGACCCTCCGGCTCTCCGGGCACGACAGCCGAGAGCTGTTGCAGCACGTGGTACTCCTCGCGCTCGATCAACGCCTGTAGGAGCGTTCCCAGGTTCGGGAAGTGGTCGTAGATGACCGGCCGCGTCACTCCCGCGGTGCGGGCGATGGCCTCGATCGAGACGCCTTGGTAGCCCTGCTCGACGATCACGCGGAGCGCTGCATCGAGCAGCTGTTCCCGGCGACGCTCGGGCGGCATCCGCGGCGCGTAGCGCCGGCGCGGCTTGGCGGCTTCCGAGGGCGTCCGGGGGGGCATCAAGCGGCGCAAACGTATCACGCGAGCTACGCGCCTGTAGGTTCGTCCGAAAGCGCAAGCAGGTAGCTTCGGCGCCGTGCTGGCGGTCTTCGACGGACACAATGACGCACTCACGCGCGACGACCACGCGGGGATCGCCACCGGGCGCCCGGAGGGTCACCTGGACCTCCCGCGGATGCACAGGGGTGGGGTGCGAGGAGCGATCTTCGCCGTGTTCACACCCTCTGAGGGCGAGAACTGGGATCCCCGGCCGCGCGATGACGGGGTGATAGAGATGGAGCTCGCCGCGCCGGTGAGCTACGCGGACGCCGCGCCGGTGGCGATCAAGGCCGCCGGACGCCTGGCTGCGCTCGAGCGGTCCGGAGACGTGAGGGTCGCTCGCTCGATCGCCGACCTCGACGCGGTCATTGATGACGACGACGGGCCGCCGGCCGCCGTCCTTCATCTCGAGGGTGCGGAGGCGATCGACGAGGAGCTCGAGGCGCTTGACCATTGGTACGCCGCCGGGCTGCGCTCACTGGGGCCCGTCTGGAGTCGACCCAACCACTTCGCCCATGGCGTTCCGTTCGTCTTCCCCAGTTCTCCCGACACCGGCCCTGGCCTGACCGACGCCGGCAAAGCGCTCGTGAGGCGCTGCGCCGAGCTGGGCATCCTGGTCGATCTGGCCCACCTCAACGAGGCGGGCTTCTGGGATGTCGCCCGGGCAGAGGCCGGCCCGCTGGTCGCCTCGCATTCCGCGGCTCATGCCATCTGTCCCTGCTCGCGCAACCTCACCGATCGCCAGCTGGATGCGATCGCCGAGAGCGATGGGCTGGTCGGCATCGTGTTCGCCTCCCTGTTCCTGCGCCCCGATTTCGCGGACACCAGCGACACCCCGATGTCGGTGATCGTGGAGCACGCCTGCTACGTGGCCGAGCGGATCGGCGTCCGGCACGTCGCTCTCGGCTCGGACTTCGACGGGGCGATCATCCCCGGTGAGCTCGGAGATGTGGCCGGGGTGCCGAGGCTGATCGAGGCCCTCGCCGACGCCGGCTTTGACAGCCAGGAACTCGAGGCCCTCGCTTGGGACAACTGGCGGCGGGTCCTGGACGCGTGGTGGAAGTAGTCCTGGCGCTGGCGGTTCCGTCGGGCTGACGGCGGTCTAGCGGCGCCAGCGCGCCCGGTTGCCCTCGCCGGCGACGACCTGGGCGATCACCTCTTCATCCCAGCGGTTGGTGCGCAGCAGGCGGTAGCGCTCGCCGCTGATTCGCATGTAGGTCTCGGTCTCGGTCTGATCACCGATCAGCTCGGCCTCACGAAGCATCGCGATCACCGGCCGGTACTCCGTCTCCAGCCACAGGTACGCAGTTTCGCGCCGACTCAGGTGTTCGCCGCGGTCCTGGCTGAGGCGGAACCCCCACGCCTCCACGTTCTCGGCCAGGGTGGCGTAGTTCCACGAATCGGTGATCTGGATCTCCTTGCGGGCGTCGTCCGGGAGCGGCACGCGCTCAAAGAACTCGCGTTCAAGGCTCTTGGTCGGCAGATCGGCATAGGTGATCGTGTGCTGGAGGCCAACGCGCGTGTGGACCTCGGTGACGATCGCGTCGATGTCCGTCCGCCCGAGCGCACGGGCCACGGACACTCGGTGATGACCGTCGCGGACGAAGTAGACCTCGCCGATGCGCAGAAGGTCGACGGGCGGCATCGCCTCGCCCCGGCGCATCGCGGCGGCGATGTGTTCCCAGCGCGAGCGCACACGACCCGACGTGGGGCGGAAGCGACGGTCGAACTCGCGCTGGCGATCAACCGTGCCCACGATGTCGTCGAGCTGGACCACGGCCGGTCCAACGCGCTGCTCGCTGACGAAGCCAAGGGCTTTGATCACTTCCTCGTAGGGAAGGATCTGGCGCACGTCATCGGGCTCGCCGCGCAGCCGTGCGGCAACTCGCGCCATGGCGGCGCGACGTCGAGCGCGCAGGAAATCGTGCTGCGCGTCGACCGAGGGCATACCTGTCGAGCGCGACTCGGCCATCGGCCACAGTATGGCGCTTGGAGCAGCTCCTACTGAGCCGGCGGTTCAGAGGCCTGCGGTGGCTGCTGGGCTCCCGTCGCGGCCCCGGTGCCCGGAGCCGGCTGCCCCGCGGCTGCCGCCCCGCCGGACCGTTCCCCGTCAACACTGCCGAGCAGACTCTGGCCAGTTTCCGGATCAAACAAGTGGAGGTGCTCGGTGTTGAACCAGAGCTTGGCCCGGGTGCCCTGCCGCACGTTGCTGGCGGCGTCCAGGCGCGCCACGACCTGGTTGCCCTCCTGTTGAGGCAGGTCGGCCGCGCCGGCGTCGTGGGCGAGCTCTTCGAGCTCCTGGCTGGACACCTTCTCGGCTTCCACGGTGAAGTAGACGTAGAACTCAGAGCCCATGTTTTCAACCACTTCGATGTTGGCCTCGAAGGTGATGCCACGGCTCTGCTCGTTGACCAGCCCGGCGTCTTCGAAGTCCTCGGGCCGCAGACCGGCGATCACGCCCTTGCGTCCGCCGCCCGGACCGGCCTGGAGAGCTTGGCGGACGCGGTCGGGGATCGCGACGTCGCCGATCGGGAGCTTGATGTGATCCCCGTCGATCTCGCCGGGGAGGAAGTTCATCGACGGTGAGCCGATGAATCCCGCCACGAACAGGTTCTTCGGGTGCTGGTAGAGGTCGCCGGGGGTCCCGACCTGCTGCAAGAGTCCGGCGCGCATCACCGCGATCCGGTCCCCCAGGGTCAGCGCCTCGGTCTGATCATGGGTGACGTAGATGGTGGTCGTCTCAAACCGCGAGACGATGCGGCTGATCTCAGTGCGCATCTGCACTCGCAACTTCGCGTCGAGGTTGGAGAGCGGCTCGTCCATCAAAAACGCGGACGGGTTGCGGACGATCGCGCGGCCCATTGCCACTCGCTGGCGCTGTCCGCCGGACAGGTTGGCCGGCTTACGGTCCAGATGCGCCTCCAGGTCGAGGACGCGAGCGGCCTCCTGGACCTTCTCGTCGATCTCCTTCTGAGGCGTCTTGGCCAGCTTCAGGGCAAAGCCCATGTTGTCGCGCACGGTCATGTGCGGGTAGAGGGCGTAGTTCTGGAACACCATCGCGATGTCGCGATCCTTCGGTGCACGGTCGTTGACGACCTGACCACCGATCTTCAGTTCGCCGCCGGTGATGTCCTCAAGCCCGGCCACCATCCTCAGGGCGGTTGACTTGCCACACCCCGACGGTCCGACCAGGATCATGAATTCGCCGTCGGCGATGTCCAGATTCATGTCCTTGACGGCCTCAAAGCCGTCCCCATAACGCTTCGTGATGTGCTCGAGAGCAATTTCGGCCATGTCTGTCTCCTAAAGCCCTTTATCCCTTGACAGCGCCCGCCGTCAGCCCGGAAACGATCCGGCGCTGGAACAGCAACACGATGATGACAACTGGAACGGTTACGACGACCGCGGCGGCAGCAATGGTGCCGATCGGTTCGGTGAACTGAGATGCACCCGGGAAGGCCGCGATCGCCGCCGGCACCGTCTGAGCGGCGCTGGTTGACGTAAGTGTCGACGCGAACACGAAGTCGTTCCAGCAGAACAGGAAGACCAGGATCCCGGTGGTGAAGATGCCGGGGGCGGCGAGCGGTGCGATGACCTTGAAGAACGCCTGAGATGGGGTGGCGCCATCGACCTGGGCGGCCTGCTCGAGCTCCCACGGAATCTCTCTGAAGAAGGACGAGAGAACGAAGATGGAGAGAGGCAGGGCGAAGGTCATGTAGGGGATGATCAGTCCCGGCCAGGTGTTGTAGAGGCCGATGCTGCGCCAGATGTTGTAGAGCGGGCCGACCAGCGAGATCGGGGGAAACATCGCGATCCCCAGCGAGGCGGCGAGCACGAGGTACTTGCCCGGGAAGTTCAGCCGGGCGATCGCGTAGGCCGCGAAGCTGGCCAGGAACACGGCGATGACCGTCGAGATCAATGCGATCCCGATCGAGTTACGCAGCGCGTCGGTGAAGATCGGCTGGTTGAAGATGGCGCTGTAGTTGGACGTGGTCCACTTGGAAGGCAGGAACGAGCCGTCGGCGATCGTGGTCGGATCCTTGAGCGACAGCGAGATGATCCACAGCACCGGGACGAGTGCGAACGCGGCGAGGAGCAGGATCGCTCCTGACCAGCTGATTCGCCTGGACAACGTGTTCCCCATCGTCAGTCACCTCCCCCCGGAGCCGCAGCGGCGCCAAAGACCTTGATGAATATGAACGCGATGATCCCGACCATCACAAACAGCAGTACCGACACCGTCGAGCCGAGACCGAGGTTGAGTCGATTGAGCAGCTGATTGCTGGCCAGGACCGACAGTGTCTCGGTGTTATGGGCGCCGTTGTTGAAGATGACGACGGTGTCATAGATCCGGAACGCGTCAAGCGTGCGGAACAGCAGGGCGACGAGAATGGCCGGCTTCATGAGCGGAATCGTGATCCGCCAGAAGCGCTGCCAGGCCGAGGCTCCATCGACCTTGGCCGCCTCGTGCAGCTCATCTGGAACCAGGGACAGGCCACCCAGGAGCAACAGGGCCATGAACGGGGTCGTCTTCCAGACCTCGGCCACGATGATGCCGATGTAACTGCCGCCCTGACTGGCCAGCGGATCGCTGCTGAGCCCGAACAGCTTCGGGATCCAGCCTGAGTCCAGCTCCAGCGCATACCGCCAGGAGTACGCGGCCACCACCGTGACGATCCCGTAGGGAATCAGCGCGATCGCCCGCACCGCTCCGCGGGCGAAGATCACCCGGTGCATGGCCAGCGCGACCAGCATCCCGATGACCAGTTCGAGAGAGACCGAGACCACGGTTATGAACAGCGTGTGGGCGACGTCGGCCCACCACAGCGAGGATCCGAGGACCGACCCGTAGTTATCGAACCCGATGAACGTGTTGGCCTGGGGAAACCGAAGGTCCGCGCGCTGCAGGGAAAGGACGAAGGCGTTGATGATCGGATAGACGGTCACCGCGATCATCACGACCACGGCCGGGGCAACCAGCATCCAGCCCAGCTTGCGCTCGGCGCGCGACCGCTCGCTTAACGCCGGCTTTTTTGGTTGTTGCGCCGTAGCGACCGAGCCGGTGGCCTGGACAGCAGACATCAGATCAGCGCTCCTGAGCTCAGGGCCGCCTTGAGCTCACTGCGCAGCGTGCTCGCGACCGATTTCGGATCGATGTTGTTGGGTGGCGAGAGCGCCTTCTGGATGGCGATCGAAACATCGGCATAGGCCGGGGTCTGGGGTCGGATCCCGTACACGGCCAGCTGCTTGCGGATCAGCGCCTTGAACGGATAGGGCTTGGCCAGCGACGGATCGTTGTAGAGGGCGGCGATCGTCGGCGGCAGCCCGCCCTTGATCGCATCGACCTTCTGGTTGGCCTGATCCGTCAGGCACTTCGCGGCCTGGAAGTCAAAGGCCGGATACTTCGAGTAAGACGAGACTCCGATATTGGAGCCGCCGATCGTCACCTTGGGCGGGGTGCCGCGGGTAATCGACGGGTAGTAGGTCCATCCGAACACCTTGGCCAGCTTCTTGTTGTCGGCCTGGATCGAGGGATAGACGAAGGGGTAATTGAGCTCGAACGCAGCGGCGCCGCTCTCAAAGCCCAGCCGGCCGGCGTTCTCATCGGAGTTCGACAGCCCCGG
>DASXHG010000428.1:0-6479 GCA_036488625.1 Solirubrobacteraceae bacterium
CGCTGGGCGATGATCGCATGGCGCCGTGAGACCTGCGGGTCCTCGATCCGGACGTCGGAGACCAGGCCGCGGCCGATGTGGATGATCGGACGATCGAGCGGGATGAGGCGGACCTCGTCCCCGGCCTCGACCTCGAGGTAGCGCCCCGGGGGAGCGTCATCGGGAGCGATCGTGTGGCTGCGGGTCCGGTGATCCAGCAGCGCATAGGCAGTGGTGGTGAGGGGGCGGCCAGCCTGCATCCCGAGCGTGGCGTGATCGGCGCGCACCGGGCCGGCGGGCCTATGAGGGGGCTGGGCTTGGATCGTCATGGACACATCTCAGCGCCCGATCAGAACACGGATCTCAGACCCGCCGAAGAGATTTCGAAGGACCCACGATCCCCGCTTAACGAGCAACGCGCCCCGCACCCGGAGGGCACGGAGCGCGTTGCCGGCAGATCGAGACTTACGTCGCGGAGCTACTTGACCTCGACGGAGGCGCCGGCCTCCTCGAGATCGGCCTTGAGCTTGTCGGCCTCGGCCTTCTCGACGCCCTCCTTGACGGGCTTGGGAGCCTCGTCGACGAGCGCCTTGGCCTCCTTGAGGCCCAGGCCGGTGGCCGCACGAACGACCTTGATGACCTGGATCTTCTTGTCGCCGGCGCCAGTCAGCACGACGTCGAAGCTGCTCTGCTCCTCAGCGGCCTCGCCGCCGCCATCGGCGGCTCCGCCGCCGGCGGGAGCGGCCGCCGCGACAGCGGTCGCCGAGACGCCGAAGGTCTCCTCGAGAGCCTTGATGCGCTCGGAGAGCTCGAGGACGGAGATCGTCTTGAGCTCGTCAATCCATTCCTGGGTACTGGTGGCCATGCTTCCTCCTTATGCGTCGGACGGATCGGCGTCCGCGCTGTCTTGAGTTTCGTCAGATTCGGGTGCCGCGGCTTCGGGCTCGGCGGCGGGGTCAGCTTCCGGCTCGGCCGGCGCCTCGGGCGCAGCCGCTTCCGGCTCGGCGGGAGCCTCGGGCTCGGCTGCTTGCGGCTCGGCTGCAGCCTCAGCCTCGGGCGCCGCCGCCTCAGCCTCGGGCGCAGCCGCTTCCGGCTCGGCCGGAGCCTCGGGCTCGGCCGCCGGTGCCGGTGCCGGTGCCGGTGCCTCACCGGACACAAGTCCCTGATCGGCGATCGCCTGCAGCTGGATCGCCAGGCCTCCGATCAGCGCGTTCAGACCGCGAGCCAGGCCGGTCAGCGGCGCGGCCACGGTGCCGACCAGCTGGGCGTACAGCACCTGGCGGGACGGCAGCCGGGCGATCGAGCGCACGTCGTCGGCGCTGAGCACCTCGCCGTTCAAGATGCCGCCCTTGAACTCGAGCAGGTTGAACCTGCGGGCAGCGTCATTCAGGGCCTTGGCCGCGGCGGCGGCATCGCCCTTGACCAGAGCCAGCGCGGTCGGCCCGATCAACATCGGCTTCAGGTTTTCGGCGCCGGCCTTGTCGGCCGCGCGCTCGGAGAGTGAGTTCTTGACCACCCGGAAGCGAGCGTCGGCCTCGCGCAGATTCCCGCGCAGCTCCGCCACCTGGGTCACTGTGATGCCGCGGTAGTCGACGGCGAAGATCGCTTCGGACTCTCCGATCTGCCCGGCAATCTCGTCAACGACGGCGGCTTTTTGGTCTCTGTTCATATCTGGCTCTCTCTCACGAAAAACGCCCGCCTTGGGGGGCGGGCGTCGATCAATCGCGAACTGACCGTTCAGGTCAGCGGGCGTTGTTCGAGGCTCGCCTACCTCGGGGCTTACGCGCGCTGGCGGCCGGAGGTCTGGGGCGTGTCTCTAGGTCTGGTAGACGATTCTAGGCGGCTACGGGCTCCTCGACGATGTCGCGGGTGCGCGACGGGTCGACCTTGATGCCGGGTCCCATGGTCGAGGCGACCGTGACCGAGCGGATGTAGCGGCCCTTGGCCGCGGACGGCTTGGCGCGGATCAGCTCGTCGATCACGGCGGCGTAGTTCTCGAGCAGCTGACGCTCCTCGAAGTCGGTCTTGCCGATCACAAGGTGCACGATCGCCGTGCGGTCGGTGCGGTACTCGACCTTGCCGGACTTTGACTCGCCGACGGCCTTGGCGACGTCCATCGTCACCGTGCCGACCTTCGGGTTGGGCATCTTGCCCGCCGGGCCGAGGATGCGGCCGAGGCGCCCGACCACCGGCATCATGTCCGGGGTGGCGATGGCCACGTCGAAGTCGTCAAAGCCGTCCTGGATGCGCTTGGCCAGATCGTCGGCACCGACCACGTCGGCGCCGGCCTCCTCGGCCTCGCGGGCCTTCTCGCCCTGGGCGAAGACGGCGATCTTTACCTCTTTACCGAGGCCGTTGGGAAGGGCGATCGTGCCGCGCAGCTGCTCGTCGGCGTGACGGACGTTCAGGCCCGTGCGGACGTGAACCTCGACCGACTCGTTGAACTTGGCGCTGCCGAGTTCCTTGACGAGCGAGATCGCCTCGGCGGGCTCGTACTCACGTGTGCGATCGAAGCGCTGCTTGGCCTCGAGGTACGCCTTGCCGTGCTTGGCCATCAGAAAATCCTCCGCCGACTCATCTCTAGACCACCTCAACGCCCATCGAGCGCGCGGTGCCGGCGATGATGCTCGCGGCCGCGTCGATGTCATTCGCGTTGAGGTCCTTCATCTTCTTCTCGGCAATGTCGCGCAGCTGAGCCTGGGTGATCTTGGCCACCTTGTTGATGTGCGGCTCAGCCGAGCCCTTCTCCAGCGACAGCGCCTGCTTGATCAGCACGGCGGCCGGCGGGCTCTTGGTCACGAACGTGAACGAGCGGTCCTCGAAGACGGTGATGACGACCGGGATGACGGTCCCGGCATCGGACTGGGTCTGGGCGTTGAACGCCTTGACGAACTCCATGATGTTGACGCCGTGCTGACCCAGCGCGGGACCGACCGGCGGCGCCGGGCTCGCCTGGCCGCCGACGGCCTGGAGCTTGATCTCGGTGAGGACTTTCTTTGCCATGGGGGTCTGAGCTTAGCCCGTGGGAATCAGATCTTCTTGACCTGGTCGAAGGCGACCTCGACCGGGGTCTCGCGACCGAAGATGGACACGAGCACCTTGAGGCGCTGGGCGTCCTCGTTGACCTCGCTGATCTCTCCGGAGAAATCCGACAGCGGACCGGAGACGACCTTGACCGACTCGCCGATCGAGAACTGGGCGCGGCTGCGGGGGCGCTCGGCGGGCTCCTGATGCAGGAGGCGATCGACCTCAGCCTGGGTCAGCGGCACCGGCTCGTTGGAGGCACCGACGAAGCCGGTAACCCCAGGCGTGCCCTTGACCAGCGACCACGAGTCCTCGTTGAGGTCCATCTGGACGAGCACGTAGCCGGGCATGGTCCGCTTCTCGACGGTGACCTTCTGGTTGTCCTTCATCTCGGACACGGACTCGGTCGGCACGACGATCTGCCGCACCGCGCGCTTCTGATTCAGCGACACGACACGGTGCTCAAGGTTGTGCTTGACCTTGTTTTCGTGACCGGAATAGGTGTTGACGACGTACCAGCGGAACATGTTCTCTCTCAGGCTTAAAAGACGATTACTTAAGGATCAGGTTGACCAGCTTGCTGGCCACGGTGTCAGCGAGGCCGAGGTACAACCCGGCCACGATCACGAACCCGATCACTACCCCGGTGGCCTGCATCACCTGACGCCGATCGGGCCACTGTACCCGTTGCAGCTCACGCCAGCTTCCCTGAAGGAAGGTGATCAGGCGACTCCCGGACCCGCTGCGGGTCGCGGTCGCGGTCCCGCGGGAGGGGGTCAGCTCGCCGGCCGAGGCCTCCTCCTCTTCCTCCTCGGCTTCGAGCTCCTCCTCGTCGGGGACGTCCTCGGGCCTCGGGCGCTGCCGGGCCATCTGCGCCTCGGCTAACTCGACGTCGGGCGCGGCGTGGTCGATCGGACTCGGAGTCTCCTCGAACTCGTCCGGAGTGAGCTCCGGTTCGCGTCCTACGCGCTCGCCATCGCGACGGTCACGATCGGCACGCGCGGTCGCCACGCCAGGCCGGGCGGCCGGGCCAGCGGCGGGACGGCGGCTCCGCCGCTCCTTGGCGCGTTTGCGGTTGCGAGCCACGGTCCGACCGGATCCGGGCCTAGCGCGTCTCGCGGTGCGCGGTGTGCCGTCGGCACCAGCGGCAGTACTTGCGAAGCTGCAACCGCTCGGGGTTGTTGCGCTTGCTCTTATTCGTCTGGTAATTCCGGCGCTTGCACTCTTCACAGGCAAGAGTGGCGGCGATCCGGACGTCTCCACGGGCCATGGGCAGTTTCCCGAAAGATGGTGATCAGGGTCAGGCGCCCAAGCCGCGGGCGTCAAAACGAACGCCGCCCGGCGCCGGTCCTGAGTGTAGCGACACACCACTGGCTCAGGCACGTCTACACGGATAGGTGGCCGAGTCCATCGTCGCTCGGCAACAATTGGCGCAGTGTTCCGCCTAATCGGCCTCTGTATCTCGATCGGCATCGCTGATTCGGTCAACCCGACGACGATTGCGCCTGCCCTGTACCTGGCCAGCGGTCCGGATGCACGGACCCGGGTGATGAAGTTCACGGCCGCGGTGTTCACGGTGTACCTGTCGGGGGGCGTGATCATCGCGCTGGGTCCCGGACAGCTGCTGATCTCCCTGATCCCCCACCCCGGCAAGCACCTCAGCTACATCCTCGAGCTCGTGGCCGGCGTGGCGATGCTCACCGCAGCCGTGTTCCTGTGGGGCTATCGCGACCGGCTCGGGCACCGCGAGGTCCAGACCGAGGTCCGGACCGACGGACGCTCGAGTGCCCTGCTGGGAGCGACGATCACTGCCGTCGAGCTACCGACGGCGTTTCCCTACTTCGCCGTCATCGCGGCCGTCGTGGGAGCCGGAACGTCGATCGTCAGCCAGATCCTCCTGCTCGTGCTGTTCAACCTCTGCTTCATCGCTCCGCTGCTGGCGATCCTGGCCACGCTGACCTTTGCCGGCCCCAACGCCCAGCGTTGGCTCAGCGCCGGGCGCGAGAAGCTCGAAGCCAATTGGCCGGTGGTACTGGCCACGCTCGCCCTGCTCGCGGGACTGTTCGTGACCTTCCTGGGCATCACCGGCCTGGGCAGCCTGCGCCGTGACCACCTCGGCGGGTTCGCCCGCCGCCTGCGCCACCTCCTGCACCCCTGAGGATTGATGTGGCGGGCGATTTTGACCTTCGGCGGCTGCGCGAGCTCCCCGAGCTGCTCGGGTCCGAGCTCCCGGACATCGTCGCCACCCTGCTCGCCGAGCTGACCCGAGCCACCGACCAGGTGCGCAACGCGATCGGGTCCGGTGACTGGACCGTCGCCGCGGAGGCAGCCCACGCCGCCCGCAACAGCGCCCTGATGCTCGATGCCGGGCCGCTGCTCGAGACACTGGACCGGGTGGAAGTGGCCGCCGCTCGGGCCGACAGGTCGGCCGCCCAGGCTGCTCGAGCCCAGCTCGACCAGACATGGCCGGCGCTGCGCGCGGGCCTGAAGGACGCGATCCACGGGACCGGCTAGCCGGCGCTGGTTGTCATATCGCGGATAACTACCGACACCCCGTTAGGTAGTCGACCGGGAGTCTGCAGGAAACCTCTTCGCCCCCATCGGCGCCTGGCCCCTGTGCTCATATTGCCGGCGCAATGTGGCCCGTCCGCCGACGCCAGGCACTGATCTCAGCCCTTGGGCTGCTCACCGCCGCTGGCCTGGGAGCCCTGGGGATGGCCGTCGGCCACTCAGTCCCGTCCGCTAGGGCGGGCGGCGCTCCGGCCCTGGACCTCGGACTGCTGGCCGGTCTGGCCGCGGCCGCCGTCGCCGCTCTGGCTCTGCTCCTTCACCTGCTGACGCGGACCGATGAGCTGCGTCGGGCCAACCAGGCGCTGGCCGTACGCAACCGCGAGCTCGAGGCGGCCAGTGAAGCCAAGACCCGCTTTGTGGCCAACCTCTCGCACGAACTGTGCAACCCGCTGAGTTCCGTGGTCGGCTACGCGGAGCTCATGGCCTCAGGACGCTGCGGGCACCTGGACGAACGCCAGCTCGAGCACGTCGGGGTAATCCGGGAGAGCGGCGAACACCTCGTGTCACTTGTGGAGGAACTGCTTGACATGGCCCGGGTCGAAGCGGGCCAGCTCCGGCTGGAGGGCGCCCCGATCGATCCGGCGGCGGTGGTCCGTGGCTGCGCGGCGGCGCTCCAGACGACGGCCGCGCAGCGCGAGGTGCGGCTCGAGGTCGACGCGCCCGGCTCCGATCTCGTGATGCTCGACCCGACGCGCCTGCGTCAGGTGGTTCTCAATTTCGTCTCCAACGCGATCAAGTTCAGTCCCCACGCCGGGACCGTCGCGATCCGGCTCCGCCATCAGGGCGGCGGCGTGCGCGTCGAGGTCAGCGATGCCGGCCCCGGCCTGAGCATGCGCGATCAGGCCCGGGTGTTCGAGGAGTTCTTCCAGGTCGCCGGGCGTGAGCGGTCGGGAACGGGACTGGGT
>DASXHG010000457.1:0-10350 GCA_036488625.1 Solirubrobacteraceae bacterium
CGTGGAGCCACTCGTCGCCGGTCACGACTTTGGGCGCTGCTGCGTGACCCTGGTCAACCGCCGGGTCGGACGGGTCTTTGCGGGTCACGCCGATCAGTTGGGCGAAGAGGAGAGGATCAAGGACAGGGTGCACAGTCGCACCCACGGCGGAGGCTGGTCGCAGGCCAACTATCAGCGCAGCTCCGATGAGGAGGCCGAGGCCCACCTGAGAAGGGTGAGCAGCGAGGTTTATCGCTCCTGGCGGGAGCAGCCGTTCCAAACGCTGGTTCTGGGCGGACCGGTGGAGGACGTGGCTCGCTTCGAGGAGGTACTCCACAACGACCTCCGCTCGAAGTTGCGACCCGAGCGGCTTGACCTTGACGTCGAGGTCGCCCACGAATCCGACGTGCGCGCCGCGATGGCCGTGCTGCTCGGAAGAGCCGAGCAGGAGCGCAAGCAGGCCACTCTGGAGGAGCTGCAGGCCCGGCGGGCCCGAGGGGAACGGGCGGCGGTGGGTCTCGCGGACACGCTGGAGGCGCTGACCGAGCGGCGCGGTGAGACGCTCGTCCTCACCCGCACGTTCCGGGCCCCCGGGGGCCGGTGCCCCCAATGCGGCCTGCTCAGCCCAGCCGGCGCTGAGAGCTGCCCGGCCGACGGGACGCGGATGCAGACGACAGACAACATCCGCGAAGCCGCGGTGCAAAGCGCGGTGCTTCAGGACGCCGAGATTCTCGTCATCGAGGATCCGCCCGACACGCCCGAGGCGCTCGTGCCCGTGCAGGGGATCGGTGCGCTGCTGCGCTTCTGAGCGCACGGCGCGCGGCGCGCGGTCTTGCCGCTGTCTGGGGGAAGGCCTTCTCGGGCTATCTCTGCCCCGCCTTCGTTCGTCCGATCAGCCGCAGCCCGTGTTGAAGCCGCACGAGGAGCACGTGTAACAGCTGCCGGTGCGCTGCATCATGCCGCCGCACTGCTGGCAGGCCGGGCCTAGATCCAATCCGCGACGCACGGCCGGTAGCACCGGGGGCTCGTCGGTGAAGGCCGACGTGGCCGGGGCTGTTCCGGTTGACGCCTGCGGGCTGGGTGACGGCGACCGCGGGCCGGCGGTGTCGCTCACGTGGGAGCTGGCCGCATCCTCGGCCGCCTTACGCGCACGGACCTCCTTGGTCAGGATCCCGAGTTCCTCCTGGAGGTCGACGTCCAAGAAGCGTGAGGCGAGCCAACGCATGATGTAGTCGGGCATCGACTTCGCGAACGGGATCTCCGGGTTGCCGGTCATGCCTTCGGGCTCGAAGCGCATGTAGCTGAACTTCCGCACCAGCGTCTCGAGTGGCACCCCGTACTGCAGGGAGATCGAGATCGCGGTCGCGAACGAGTTCATCATCCCGCGCAGGGTCGAACCCTCCTTGCCGATGTCGGTGAGGAAGATCTCGCCCACCGTCCCGTCCTCGTACATGCCGGCCGTGATGTAGCCCTCGTGGCCGCCGATCGAGAACTTGTGGGTGATCGACTGGCGCTCGCGCGGCATCCGCCGCCGCTTCGGGGGAGCCTCGGCCAGCGCCGCGGTCACGGCCTTCTGGATCGCGGCCTCGGTGTCGATCGCCTCGGGCTTGCTCTTCTGGGCGTCCGTGCGCAGCGCCTGCGCTGTCTTGGAGCCATCCCGGTAGATGGCCAGCGCCTTGACCCCGAGCCGCCAGGCCTGCAGGTAGGCGTCGGCGATGTCCTCCACCGTCGCCGTCTGCGGCATGTTCACCGTCTTGGAGATGGCACCGCTCAAGAACGGCTGGACGGCGCCCATCATCTTGATGTGGCCCATGTGCGAGATGGCGCGCTCACCGACGGCCACGTCGAACACGGGCAGGTCCTCGGCCGCCAGTCCGGGCGCTCCGATGATGGTTCCGTGTTCGTTTATGTAGGCGACGATCTGTTCGATCTGCTCGTCGGTGTAGCCGAGCGTCTGCAGAGCCAGAGGCACGGTGCGGTTGACGATCGTCATCTGGCCGCCGCCGACGAGCTCCTTGAACTTGACCAGCGAGAAGTCGGGCTCGACACCGGTCGTGTCGCAGTCCATGAGGAAGCTGATCGTGCCCGTCGGAGCCAGCACCGTCGCCTGGGCGTTGCGGTAGCCGTACCGCTCGCCGGCGACCACGGCCTCATTCCACGCCTCGCGGGCGGCCTGCAGCAGACCGGGGTCCAGGCAACTCTCGTCCGGGATCGCGTACGAGGCGTCGCGGTGCATGCGCATGACGGCGTTATGCGGCTCGCGGTTCTCCGGGTAGCGGTCGTACGGACCCATCGCCGCGGCGATCCGGGCCGAGCCCAGGTAGCCGCGACCGGTCATCAGGGCGGTGATCGCGGCCGCCGTGCCGCGCCCGGCGTCAGAGTCGTACGGGACGCCGTCGGCCATCAGGTAGGCGCCGAGGTTGGCGTAGCCGAGGCCGAGCTGACGGAAGGCGCGCGCGTTGGCGCCGATCTCCTCAGTCGGGTAGCTCGACGGCGAGACGACGATCTCCTGCGCGAGGAAGACGATGTCGACCACGTGCTGGAAGGCCTCGACGTCGAACGTACCGTCGGGACGGCGGAACTTCATGAGATTCAGCGAGGCCAGATTGCAGGCCGAGTCGTCGACGTGCATGTACTCGCTGCACGGGTTGGACGCGTTGATGCGACCCGAGGCCGGGCACGTGTGCCACTGGTTGATGATCGTGTCGTACTGGACACCCGGATCAGCGCAGCGCCAGGCGGCGTCGGCGATGTCCTTCATCAGCTGGCGGGCGGCGATCGGCTCGCCGACCGGCTCCCCGGTGACGCGGGCGATCAGATGCCAGTCCTCATCGTTCTCGACCGCGTGCATGAATTCATCGCTGACGCGAACGGAGTTGTTGGCGTTCTGGTACTGAATCGAGTAGAAGCCCTCGCCGTCGATCGACATGTCGAAGCCGGCGTCTCGCAGTGCAGCGGCCTTCTCCTCCTCCTTGGCCTTGCACTGGATGAACTGGACGATGTCGGGGTGGTCGACGTCGAGCACAACCATCTTGGCGGCCCGGCGTGTCTTACCGCCCGACTTGATCGTTCCCGCCCAGGCGTCGGCGCCGCGCATGAAACTGACCGGCCCGGAAGCGGTGCCGCCCTTGGACAGCGGCTCGGTGGAGCCACGGATCTTGGACAGGTTGATGCCGGAGCCGGAACCGCCGCGGAAGATCTTGCCCTCCTTGGTGTTCCAAGCCAGGATCGATTCCATCTCGTCCTCGACCGAGAGGATGAAGCAGGCCGAGCACTGTGGATGCTCCTCGAAACCGACGTTGAACCAGACGGGTGAATTGAAGGCCGCCAACTGGTGAAGCAGGATGTGGGTCAGCTCGGCTTCAAAGGTCTCGCTGTCCGCGACGGAGGCGAAGTAGCCGCGTTCCCGTCCCCATCCGGCGATCGTGCCGGCGACGCGGCCGATCATCTGCCGGACCGAGTGCTCGCGTGAGGGGGAGTCCATCTGCCCGCGGAAGTACTTCTGGGCGACGATGTTCGTCGCATTCTGAGACCAGGACTTCGGGAACTCGACGTCTCGCTGCTCGAACGAGACCTTGTCTCCGTGTCCGATGCGCGCGTCGCGTGTCTCCCATTCGATGGCGTCGAACGGATGCTGGCCGACGGTGGTCAGGTAGCGGCGGATCGAGAGGCCTTCGCCAGCCTTGTTGCTGGGCGTAATCTGCGTTTGCGGTACTTGAGTCATTCCTACCTGCTCCTCTCGATTTTCACCGTTCGCGTGCCCCCTTTCGGCGCTCTGTCTGGCCGACGGGTGAACAGCGGATGATTCCGCAGCCCTCGGACGGAAACATCCCGTCGGGGTGGGCTGAAGAGGCAGCTGACGAACTACTCCTATTTTACTGCGCCATGCGGGCAAATCGCCGATCGGGACGGCCCAAATAGCGGCTTCCGCAACGCCCGCCGGGCGGGGCAAAGAGACCAAATTCCGGGGTTGACGCGCGGACCTCAGTCGGTGTGGCCGGCCCGCTCGCGCAGCCGCTCCAGCTCTCGCTGGTCCGCCTCGTGCGCGGCCTTGGCCGCGCCAAGCTCGCTCGTCGTGGCGGCCAGCCGGCGTTCCAGCTCGCCCCGCCAGATCTCCAGCTCCTGTAGCGCGGCCGAGGATTTCTGGTGCTCGCTCTCGGCACGCGCGGCGCGTTCGCGCGCCTTCACCGCGAGCCCGTCGAAGGCCGTTGCTTGGCGGCTGAACTCGTCCCGCTCGTTGGTCATCACGCGAAGCTGGTCGCGGGCGTGATCCAGCTCGCGCTGGAGGCTCTTGCGCGCCGCGCGTAACTCCTCAAGCTCGCGCTCCAGCGGCTCCCGGGTAGCCCTGGCCTGGGACACCTCGCGCTCGGCCGAGGCGACTTGGGCTCGCAGGACCTCGGTTGTCTGGTCGGCCTCGGTCACCCGTGCTCTCAGCTGCTCGGCGTCGGCGGTGGCCCGGGAGAGCTGCTCGGCCAGTGAGCGCTCGTGCTGGCGGGCGGCGTTGACCTGCTCGTCGGCCTGGAACACGCGCTGCTCGGCCTCGGATGTCTTGCGGGCCGCGTCGCGGAGCTCCCGGGCATGAACCTCCTCGAGCTCCAGGATCCGCTGCTCGAGACGGCGCGTCTCCTCGTAGGCATCGGGCAGATCGGCATCGATCGCAGCGGCTGGCTGATCGGCGCCCATCCGGGCGACGCCGGTCTCGGGCACGGACAAGTTCGTGCGCTTCCGGTCGTCGTGCTGGAGCCAGTACGAGCGAGCGTTGCGGACCAGCCCCGACGGGACCGCGTAGGCCGCCCGGAGTGTGCGGCCAGTATCGGGCGGGGCCGGGAGGGCGGAGAAGCGGTGCTCCTTGATGCCGTCGTCGATAACGAGCACGGGCCGATGGCCGGGCTCGCGGCGCCGGGGCCCCTGACCGCTGACCCGCAAGAGCGATGTCGCTCCGGTGACGACGTGCTCGAACTCTCTGATCTTGATGGCTGGCCACGCTTCAGACACGTAACCGGCGAGTTTAGGTGTCTGTTTATATGTGCTGGCCGATGACCGCATCCGTGCACCAGCCATGAAACTCCTCGTCACCGGCGGCGCCGGCTATATCGGGTCGATCGTGGCCCGGCTGCTGCTCGGAGCCGGTCATGAAGTCACGGTCCTCGACAGCCTCGAGCGCGGCCATCGTTCCGCGGTGCCCGACGGGGCTGAGCTGGTCATCGCCGATCTGCGCGACGCTGAGGCGCTGCGCCCGGCCCTAGAGGGAGGCTTTGATGGCGTTTTGCATTTCGCCGCCTTCGCCCTAGTCGGCGAATCAGTCAGCCAGCCCGAGCTCTACTACCGCAACAACGTGGGGGGAAGCCTGAATCTGCTCGAGGCGATGAAGGCTGCCGATGTCCGTCGCCTGGTCTTCTCCTCGACCTGTGCGGTCTACGGGCAGCCGGATGAGGTACCCATCGGCGAGGACGCTCCCCCGCGTCCCACCAACTCCTACGGTGCCTCGAAGCTCGCCGTCGACGGGATGATCGGCGACTTCTGTCTTGCTCATGGCCTTGGCGCGGTCAGCCTGCGCTACTTCAACGTTGCCGGAGCGAGTGGGGACGCGGGCGAGGACCACGAGCCCGAGACGCACCTGATCCCCAACATCCTGCGAGCGGCGATCGGTCGCAGCCCGCAGGTTGAGGTGTATGGGACGGACTACGACACGCCCGACGGGACGGCCATCCGTGACTACATCCACATCGAGGACCTGGCTGCCGCCCACATGCTTGCCCTGGAAGGGATCAAGCCGGGCCGGCACCGCATCTTCAACCTCGGCAACGGCAACGGCTTCTCCGTGCGCGAGGTGATCGCGGCCGCCGAGCAGGTGACGGGCCGGCAGATCCCCGTCCGCGAAGCCCCGCGGCGTCCGGGCGATCCCCCAATGTTGGTCGCGGCCAGCGAGCGGATCCGGGCCGAACTCGGCTGGAGAGCGGAGAAGGCCGAGCTCGAGACGATGGTCGCGGACGCCTGGGCGTTCATGCAGAGCCGGCCCGACGGTTACTCAGACTAGGTCCCGCAAAGCGTCCACGGCCGCGGCAAGCACCTCGGCCGGCGGCCGATCGGCCTCGATTACGCGGATCCGCGCCGGGTCTGCTCGCGCCAGCGCATCGTAGGCATCGGCGATCCGGTGAAAGAAATCGTCGGGCTCGAGCTCGAGGCGATCGAGCTCGCCGCGACCGCGGGAGCGGGCCAGACCCACGGCAGGATCGATACGCAGCAGCAGCGTGCGATCGGGCTCCAGCCCGGCGGTGGCGAACGCATTGATCATGCGGACCGGCTCCAGACCGAGGCCGCGGCCGGCGCCCTGGTAGGCCAGCGACGAGTCGACGAACCGGTCCAGCAGCACCCAGCTGCCGTCACGCAGCAGCGGCTCGAGCGCTTCCTCCACGAGCTGAGCCCGGGCGGCGGCGTAGAGCAGAGCTTCGGTGCGCGCAGCGATCTGCGCCGACGGGTCCTTGACCAGGGCCCGGATGTGCTCGGCGGCCTGAACTCCGCCCGGTTCACGCAGCAGCTCGGTCGCAATGCCGCGGCGCTGGAGGTCGCCGACCAGGCCGGCGGCGAGGGTCGACTTCCCGGCGCCGTCGACGCCCTCGATGGTTATGAGCTTGCCGCGGGCCATGGCCGTCGGGCCCGACGTTACCGGTGGCTACGATCGCAACCCATGCTCGCTGAGCTCGAACGCCATCCCCACGCACGCGCCGTGCTCGCGCCGGTACTCGGCGGCGGGCGTGCCTCGCACGCGTATCTGTTCCACGGTCCGGGCGGGTCGGGTAAGCGAGCGGCGGCGCGGGCGCTGGCCGCCGAGCTGCTGTCCGAAGGCTCCCCCGACCCCGCCGGAGCTCGGGCCCGGGTCGAATCCGGCGCCCACCCCGATCTGACCTGGATCGTGCCCAGCGGCGCCCACGAGATCCTGGTCAGCGACATCGCTGAGCCTGTGATCGCGGCCGCCAGCCGCACGCCGTTTGAGTCGCTGCGCCGCGTGTTCGTGATCGAGCGAGTCGACGAGCTGGGCGACGAGGCGGCCAATCGGATGCTCAAGACTCTCGAGGAGCCACCCAGCTTCGTGCACCTGATCCTGCTCACCGATCGGCTCGGTGAGGTGCTGCCGACGATTCGCTCTCGCTGCCAGGTCGTGCGCTTTGAGGCCACCGGCCCCGAGACCCTGGCCGCCGGACTGGAGGCGGAGGGAGTCGACCCGGTCACCGCTCTGGCCTGCGTGCAGCTGAGCCTGCAGGACGCCCACCTCGCGCGCGAACTGGCTGACGAGGAGGGTCGCGCGCTGCGCGCGGCGGCGGAGGCCTACGCGCGGGCCGTGCTGGCGGGGGAGGCGGCGCGCCGTCAGCCCTGGACGGGGTTGCTCACAGCGGTTCGCAAGCGCGGCGAGGCCGCAGCAACCGACCTCGAATCGCGCCGCGAGGCCGAGCTCGAGCTGACGTCGCGCAAGGACCGCAAGCGGGTGTCGACGGAGTGGGCGGAACGCATCAAGCGCACCCGCCGCCGCGTTCAGACCGGGGCGCTTGACCTCGAGCTGCAGCTGGTCGCTTTGTGGTTTGCCGACCTGGCCAGTCTGGCCTGGGGGGCTGAGGAGCTGGTGCGCCACAGCGACCGCCGAGCCGAGTTGGCCGAAGATGCGCAGGCCGCGGGCGGAGCTCATCCCGGACGGCTGCGGGCGGCGGTCGAGCTCGTCGAGGAGACGCGCCAGCGCTTCCAGCGCAACGTCACCGAGGAACTCGCCTGTGAGGCGTTGGCCTATCAGCTCGAGGCCGTACTGGATCCATGAATCCCATAACGCGCGTCTTTCTGCGCTCGCCGTCTCGCGCTGACCGGGATGAGTTCATCACCCTGATGCGGGCTAGCCGCGGGTTTCACAGTCCGTGGGCAACCGCTCCAACCGATGATGAGCGCTTTGCTGCCTATCTGGCCGATGCCCGCCGTGCGGACTTCGAGGCCATGATGGTGTGCCGCGATGAGGACGGAGCGATCGTCGGCTTCTTCAACCTCTCCCAGATTGTGCGCCGCGGGTTCCAGAGCGCCTATCTGGGTTACGCGGTCGGCAAGCCGTTTGCCGGCCAGGGCTACATGCGCGAGGGGATCCAGCTCGTGCTCCGCTATGCCTTTCTCACCCTCCGCCTGCACCGCGTCGAGGCCAACATCCAGCCGACCAACGCCAACTCGATCGCCCTGGCGCGTGGCGCCGGCTTTCGGCGCGAGGGCTTCTCTCCGCGCTATCTGAAGATCGGCGGCCGCTGGCGCGATCACGAGCGCTGGGCCATCCTCGCCGAGGAGTGGCGGGCTCGCAACGGCACCCCGCCACAGTCAGACGCCTTCGACTAGCCCGAGTCAGCGCGCCGCTGCCCGCCGGACCATCTGGATGGCCAATCGAAGTCACTAGACTGGCGCCCGCGAGTCGCCGACGTAGCTCAGCTGGTAGAGCACTTCACTCGTAATGAAGGGGTCCCCGGTTCGAATCCGGGCGTCGGCTCTGGAAATGCCCTGTAATCGTGGTGACCCCAGCGATGACTAGTTTCCTCTGTGTCTGCGGAACGAGTCGGTCAGGTGTTCGCGACTGTCGTTTGGGTGATGAAGCGGTGGATGGCCTCGTTGGCGTGGTCCTGAAACGACGGGTTGGCCAGATCGGGCAAGAGGTCCGCTTGGTTGACCAACGGACCCGTCAACTTGTTGGCCGCGCTTGCGTAGAACACGCCGCTGGACAGGGTCGGGTCCGTGACGCCGTCGACGAGCCGCTTCGCTCCCACGTCGAGTTTGTGGGCGAACCCGAGGGCGGGCATGACGTACTTGGCGGCTGCCCGCATCGGTAGGGGAAGGTCGTTGGGGGCGTGGGTGCCGGTCGTGTTCCCGGGGCTCACGGTGATGAAGCGGCGGTCGGGGTGTTGGCGGGCCAGGTAGGCCATCCAGAGGGCCCCGATGTACTTGGCCTGCCCGAACGCTAGGTTGAAGTCAGCTTTTCTGCTGGCGAAGTAGCTGCCATCGATGACGGTCGCGAGTTCATCGGCGGAGGTTGAGACGAAGGACGGCCCTTTCATCCGCAACTTCGGAACTCCGCGGACTGCTTCACTTCCGGCGAGGACCGCGACCTCGCCAAGCCGGTCCTCGGCCAGGAGCCCTTCGAGGAGGACGACGTGGCCAAGGACGTTCGTCGCGAACACGGTCGTGACCCCGTCAGCGGTCAAGCCCATCGTCTTCGGGCCAATGACGCCGGCGTTCATGACCAGCGCGTCGACGGATCCGCTGATGCCCGCCAGGCCGGCGCGGACCGACTCCAGATTGGCGACGTCCATAAGAACGATGTCGAAGATGCGCCGGCCGGTCTGCGCTTCGAGCTCGGTCCTCGCCGCTATCGCCTTGTCCCGGTTCCGGCACGCCATATAGATGTGGGCGAATTCGGGACGTAAGGCCAGTTGCCGGGCTATCTCCTTGCCGAGCCCGGCGTTGGCGCCCGTGATCAATACGGTCTTTTCCGGGCTTGTGCTCATCGAGTTCCTCTCACGTTTGAAGGTCCCAGGGCCAGTCCCGGCGGGAGCAGCCCCACGAAGTGACTTGCAAACTGGATCTATCAATCCACTCTGGCATATGGTGTCTGGAATGTCAAAGCCATTCCTATGGCTATACTTCTCCAGATGTCTTCAGCCAGTTCTGATCGACCCCGGCTGACGCGCAAGGGCGCCGAGACGCGCGCGCGGATCGTCGACGCTGCGGCACAGTTGATCTTTCAGCAGGGCGTTGCCCGCACGACGATCGAGGAAGTGCGCGACGGTGCGCACGTGAGCAGCTCGCAGCTCTACCACTACTTCGACGACAAGCCGGCGCTGGTCCGCGCCGTCATAGAGCGCCAGACCGACAGAGCCATCGGCACACAGGAGCAGTTTGACCTCAGCACCCTCGACGGCCTACGGGAGTGGCGCGACTTCGTGGTCGATCACGCCCGAGGCACGGACGGGCTCGGTGGTTGTCCGGTCGGCTCGCTCGGTTCCGCGCTCGCCGAAACCGAGCCCGAGGCCAGGGCGATGGTTGCCGCGTCGTTCAAACGCTGGGAGGCCAGCATCATGGCTGGTTTTCTGCGGATGCACGCCCTGGGCCGACTTGCACCGCAGGCCGATCCGCGCCAGCTCGCGTTGGCTTTGCTTGCCGCGCTTCAGGGCGGCCTCCTGCTCGCTCAGATACGGCGCGACCCCGAGCCGCTCGCGGCCGCGCTCGACGCGATGCTCACGCTCATCGCCACCCTGAGCAGCGCCACGAGCACCTCGCTCGAACGCTGAAGCTCTCAGACCGACGACTTACGGAACATCCTCCCGGAGCGGGTCGGTCACGCTCGGCTCGTAATGG
>DASXHG010000048.1:0-1563 GCA_036488625.1 Solirubrobacteraceae bacterium
AGAGCCGGCTCGACGCGTCGACCGTGAAGGCTTCCAGCTGGTGATGCAGGGCGGCGTTGCGCACCCCGGCGGATTCGCGCTCGCGGCGGGCGATCCTCCCGCTGCAGGCTAGATACCGCGCTGGAGCGCGAGCACGAGCAGCGCGGCTGCGATCAGCCCGGCACAGACAACCACGAAGAGGTTCGCCACCAGGGCGATCCGAACCGTGCGGCCCGACGCCCGCCCGGCGCTGCGCGGGGGCTGCTCAGCCGGTGATGACCGCGCCGGCGGCGGGGGTATGACCGTGGCTGCAAGCGCGTCGGTGACAAAGCGGTTGAGGCTGACCTTCTCGCGTTCGGCGGCCTGAGCGAGCTGCTCGTGCAAGGCGCTCGGCATCCGCACGAGGAAGCGACCACTGTGAGTCGTCTTGCGCTTGGAGACGTCGACGCTCGGCTCCGCCGGCCCTCGAGCCTCAGCAAGTGCGGCGGTGAGCCATGACTCCATCACGGGTCGTAGGTGCGCGACGGCCTCCTCGCGGGTGGCCCCTCGTGCCGTGCAGTCGGGCAACCCCTCGACGCTTGCCGTCCAGCACACCTCGCCGCCCTCGCGCTCGCGCGTCACCGCCACTTGATACGGCAGCTCGAGAGACTTCTCGACCGACTGCGGCGCGCCCACGTCCGCGATTTTACCGTTCCCGGACCGGCCCGCGCGCGATCTCGCCGGCGCTGGATCGCTCGCCCGTGATTCCTCGGGGACCTGTCTCGCCTCCGATTGGGGTGATATCGCCGTTGTTTGGGTGGTATCACGCCTAGTCCCGGCGTCACCGGGGTGGGCGAGCTCGTCTCGGAGCTTGGCCAGCGCCCCGGTGAGCAGGCGCGACACGTGGGCCTGGGAGATCCCGACCTCGTGCGCAATCTGGCGTTCGGTCATGTCGGCGTGGAAGCGCAGATAGACGATCCTCCGCTCACGCTCGTCGAGCGTTCGCACGCTCCCGGCCAGCAGCAGCCGGTCATCGCTGCTCGCAAATGGCTCTGAGCCGGCGACCGTTTCGGGCGCTGGGTCGCCGTGTGAAATCGGGCTCGACTGACGAGCGCGCTCGGCGAGGAGGGCGCGCTGAACTTCCCCTTCGTCGGCGTTCAGCGCGCTGGCGAGCTCGCTCACCGTAGGTGACCGGCCGAGCTTGGCCACAAGTTCAACGCGACGGCGTCCAAGCTCTCCGCTCATGCGCTGCAGCTCGCGAGGGATCCGCAGTGCTGACCTCTGATCGCGCAGATGGTGGCGGATCTCGCCTTCGATTCTGTGCGTGGCAAACGTGGTGAAGGCGACCCCGCGGCCTGGGTCGAAGGCGTCGGCGGCCTTGATCAGCCCCACCGCCCCGACCTGCACGAGGTCGTCCAGGTCCACCCCTCGCCCGGCGTAGCGCCGCGCCACTGTCCGCGCTAGCGGAAGGTTGGATTCGATCAACTGGTCCCGCTCGACGGCAGCGGGATGCCGCTGTGTTGAGCTCACCGTTGCACCTCAGCCTTGCCCCTCGCTGACCCCTTCGTGAGCGATATCACGGCCATGGTACCAACGGACACTTTC
>DASXHG010000074.1:0-3068 GCA_036488625.1 Solirubrobacteraceae bacterium
GGGCGGAAGGTGGGCACTACCCGCCGATCGAACGAGGGGTCCTCTGACAACGCCCGATGGGCATCGAGCGAGTCGAGCGGGTCGTCGGTGGTGGCCAACACCTCGATGTCAAAGCGCTCGAACAGCGCCCGCGGGCGATACTCGGGCTCTGCCAGCCGCGCCGACAGGGCGTCGAACAGCTCGTCGGCGTTGGCCGGGGTCAGTTCTTGATCGATGCCCAGCACGGTCGCCAGCTCGTCTCGCAGCCAATATGAGGAGGCGGTGCCCGCGAATGCGTGCATGTGCCCGGCCAGCGTTCGCCAGACCTCGCGTGGATCGGCGCCGCGTTCGGTGTCGAGCCCCTCGAGTGGGACGCCGAGCGCGTGCAGCTGGCGCGTGATGTAGTGATCAGGGCTCACGAACAGTGAGGCGGGATCTCCAAAGGCTTGGTTATCCACGAGCAACTGCGCCGGCACGTGTCCGTGGGGCGAGATGATCGGAGCGTCGGCGATCTGCTCGTAGAGCCGGCGGGCGATCGGGAGCGCCGCGGGATCGCCGGGCAGCAAGCGGTCTGGATGAAGGCTCGACGAGGCGGACACTGTCGAAGGCCCAAGCATGGCATGGAACGCCATACGATGAGCGGCGGCGTCTGAGCCCCAGGTCGACGAGGCGAGAGAGCATGAGGATCGAACAGGCCGCGGTCATAGTCACCAGCCCGGACCGCAACTTCGTGACGTTGCGGCTGGAGACCGACGACGGCGTCGTCGGTCTCGGCGACGGCACCCTGAACGGGCGTGAACTCGCCGTCGCCAGCTATCTGCGCGACCACGTCGCTCCGCTGCTGATCGGGCGCGACGCGCATCGCATCGAGGACACCTGGCAGTTCCTCTATCGCGGCGGGTACTGGCGACGCGGCCCGGTCACGATGGCCGCGATCGCCGCCGTCGACGTGGCCCTCTGGGACATCAAGGCCAAGGCTGCGGGAATGCCGCTCTATCAGCTGCTCGGCGGGGCCAGCCGCGACGGCCTGCTCGCCTACGGGCACGCCAGTGGGCAGGACCTCCCCGAGCTCTTGCACTCGATCCAGCAGCACCTCGACGAGGGCTACCGCGCCATCCGTGCCCAGACTGGCATCCCGGGACTGCCGAGCGTCTACGGCGTCGCCTCGAGCGCGAACGCCTCCGCCGGTACGGGAGCGGGCACCGACGGCCGCTATGACTACGAGCCGGCCCGGCGGAGCGACCTGCCCGTGCAGGAGACGTGGGACACCCGTGCCTATCTGCGTCACGTTCCGACTGTCTTTGAGGCGGTGCGCGGCGAATTCGGTCCCGAGCTGCCACTGCTGCACGACGGTCATCACCGCATGACCCCGATCCAGGCTGCCCAGCTCGGCAAGAGCCTCGAGCCCTATGACCTGTTCTGGCTGGAGGACTGCACCCCGGCAGAGAACCAGGAGGCGCTGCGCCTGGTGCGAGCCCACACGACGACGCCCCTGGCGATCGGGGAGATCTTCAACACGGTCTTCGACTACCAGACCCTCATCCGCGAGCAGCTGATCGACTACGTGCGCAGCGCCGTCACGCACACCGGCGGGATCACCCATTTGAAGAAGCTGCTCGAGTACGCCGCTCTGTACCAGATCAAGTCGGGCATGCACGGCCCGACGGACGTCTCACCGGTGGGCATGGCCGCCGCGCTCCACCTCGGCCTCGCGATCAGCAACTTCGGGATCCAGGAGTACATGCCACACGGCACGCTCACGAATGAGGTCTTCGAGCAGTCATACACCTTCGCCGGCGGCTTCCTGCACCCCGGAGACAACCCCGGACTCGGTGTCGACCTCGATCTGGAGGCCGCCGCGAAGTACCCGTATCAGCGAGCGTATCTCCCCTACAACCGGCTCGCCGACGGCACTATCCACGACTGGTGACACGCCATCGGACCACCTTCATCCTCATCAAACGAGAACCTCTGCGCTGTACCGGTACGCCCGGTTGCGTCCGTGCTCCTTGGCGAGATACAAAGCTTGGTCGGCGCGCTTATAGAGCGTCTGGACCTCGATCCCAGAGGTGAGATCGCAGACGCCGATCGACACCGTCACTGTGCCGACCTGTTGGAACGGTGTATCGATGATCGCGACACGCGCGCGTTCCGCGGCGGCGAACGCTTCGAGGCCGTCGGCGTTGAGAATCCACGCGAACTCCTCTCCGCCGACACGAGCGACGAGCTCGCCCTCGCGGGTGAGGGCGTGAAGACGCTCGCCGAGTTCACGTAGGACGCTGTCGCCGACGAGATGCCCAAGTTGGTCGTTGATGGACTTGAAGTGATCGACGTCGATAATCGCCACGCTCAGAGGCTGCCGATTGCGGCTGGCGCGCGCGGCCTCGGCGCGAAGCCGCTCGTGAAACACGCGGTGGTTCGCTAGGCCGGTGAGCGGATCGTTCGTGGCCAGCCGCTCGAGCTCGGCCAGGTGGCGCTTGCGCTCGCTCACGTCGCGGACCGTGCTGACATACCCCAGCAGCTCTCCGTCGGCCGTCCGGGCGGCGACCGACGTGATCGCGGCGTCGAATCGCGCTCCATCCTTGCGCATATACGTCGACTCGAAATCGTGGCCATGTTCGCCGATCAGCGCGCGATGACGGGAGATCTCCTCGGCTGACTCAGGCGCCCAGAACGGATACGGGGCGCGAGCCCCGACGAGCTCATCGCGAGCGAAGCCGGTCAGGTCGCAGAGGGCTTGGTTGACCTCCAGGATCGCGCCACCGCGAGTCAACAGGAACCCCTCGTGCATCGAGCTGGTGATCGCCGCGCCGTAGTCACGCTCGCGACGCAACTGTCGCTCGACCTGGCGTAGCTGCGTGACGTCCTGGACCGTCCCGACATAGATGCCCCGACGATTGGGATCGCGGCGCCCGAGCCCATGCAGCGTCCGCGTGGCGCCGCTGGCCAGAACGATCCGATAGTCAAGCTCGAACTCCGACCCACCCCCAAACGTCGTCGCATAGCCCGCGGCGAGCTGCTCCCGGTCGTCTGGATGAACGTGGGTGAAGAGTTCCTCGCTGGTGGCCGGTCCCCGCGCCGGGTCGCGA
>DASXHG010000092.1:0-6309 GCA_036488625.1 Solirubrobacteraceae bacterium
GGCCGGCACCGTCCACGGCCGTCAGAGCTTCCGTCGCGACACGATCCACTGCTTCCAAGCCGAGCTGCGCTCGCGAGCGCTGACGCCCAACGCGGCCGAATTGGCGCAGACGCGCTGGTTTGCCAGGAGCGCCCTGCCCGATCGGCTCGGGATCTATGCCGCCGCGATCCTGAACGGCGGCCCTGAGTGAGGCGGCTCGGACTCGTGCTGCTGGCCATGGCGGCCGGTGCCGGGTGGGCCCCGATCGCCCGAGCGGGGCTCCTGCCTCCGCTCCCGTTGCCCGTGCCCGTGCCGACCACGCCGGTGCCGGTGTCCCCGCCCGGGTCGGGCGGCTCCACGCCGGGAACGTCAGGCAAGCCGGCGCCGCCACCCCCGCCGCGCCCGTCGCGCTCGCCGCCGTCGCGCTGCGCCGATCAGTCCGTGCCCGGGGTGATCCCCTACATGACCGCGGTCTTTCCCTGCGACTTTCCCGACCCGATGGTGCTGCGGTCCGGGGGCACGTGGTACGCCTACGCCAGCGCCACCGGCTGGGAGGACCCGGGGCACGCCTTTCCGGTGCTGCAGTCATCCGATCTACGTCACTGGCGCTTTGCCGGTGACGGTCTGGTCCACGCCCCCGGCTGGAGCTCGGGGGACCTCTGGGGCCCGAGCGTTCTGCGCTGGCGTGGCCAATACCTGCTCTTCTACAACGCGCGGTTGCGCGGGACCGCGATCCACTGCCTGGCCGTGGCCACTGCGGCCACGCCGCAGGGCCCGTTCACGACCCGCCGGCGGCTGGGTTGCCGATCGGGCCGCGAGCACGGATACATCGACCCGGCGCCGCTCGTCGCCCCACGCCGTCGGCTGTACCTGTTCTTCTCCATCGACGGTCCGCACCACGTCCTGGCCGCGCTTCGCCTCAGCCCCAACGGGCTTCGGGTGATCGGGCGACCGCGCACGGTGCTCGACTTCTCGCGCCGGTGGGGGGCGCTGCGCTCCCGGACCGTCGAGGGGCCGTGGCCCTTGCACCGCGGCCCGTTCTACTACCTGTTCTATTCGGCGGGGTCCTGGAGCGCTGACTACCGCATGGCCTACGCGGTGGCGCGCTCACCGCTGGGTCCGTACGCCGACTCGGCGCCGGTGCCCATCCTCAGCGGCACGGCACACCTGCCCGCGCCCGGCGGAGGCTCGGTCGTGAACGGAGCCGGGGGCACCAACTGGCTGGCCTTCGCGGCCTGGAGCGGGGCGCTCGGCTACCGGCTGGGCAGCGAGCGGACGATGCGGGTCGCGCCGTTGCGCTGGACGCGCCGCGGGGTGCCGCAGGTGGTGCTCACCGGGAGCTCACCGCTGCTCCCCCTCCAGGGCGCGCCATCGCTGCCCTAGGCGCGCCGTCACTGCCCTAGGCGCACCCCGTCGCAGCTCCAGGTGCGCCGTCGCCCCCCTCAGGGCGCGCCGTCGCTCCTAAGGGTCACTCCCACTCGATCGTGCCCGGCGGCTTGCTGGTGATGTCGAGCACCACCCGCCCGACCGGGCGGATCTCGTTGATCATGCGGGAGGCGATCTGCTCGAGCAGGTCATAGGGCAGGCGGGCCCAGTCCGCGGTCATCGCGTCATCGCTGGTCACCGCGCGGATGGCGATCACGTTGCCGTAGGTGCGCTCATCACCCTGGACGCCGACGGTGCGGATGTCCGGCAGCACGCAGAACGACTGCCACAGCTCCCGGTACAGGCCGGCCTTGCGGATCTCATCCTGGAGGATCGCGTCGGCCTCACGCAGGGTGTCCAGGCGCTCGCGCGTCGCCTCGCCGCCGACCACGCGGATGGCCAGCCCCGGACCCGGGAAGGGCTGGCGCCAGACCAGTCGCTCGGGCAGGCCCAGCTCTGCGCCCACGGCGCGGACCTCATCCTTGAACAGCGCCCGCAACGGCTCGACGAGCTCGAACTCGAGGTCCTCGGGTAGACCGCCGACGTTGTGATGAGACTTGATGGTGGCCGTGCCCGTCCCGCCCCCGGACTCGATCACGTCGGAGTACAGCGTTCCCTGGACGAGGTACTTGACGTCGTCGAGCTGCGCGGCCTCCTCCTCAAACACGCGGATGAACTCCGCCCCGATCAGCTTGCGCTTGCGCTCGGGGTCGGACACGCCGGCCAGCTTGGCCAGAAAGCGGTCCTCGGCGTCGACGGCCACGAGCGGCACCTTGAAGTGGTCGCGGAAAGCGGTGATGACCTGCTCACCCTCGTTCTTACGCATCAGGCCGTGGTCGACAAACACGCAGGTCAGGCGATCGCCGATCGCGCGGTGCACGAGCAGCGCGGCCACGCTCGAGTCAACCCCACCCGACAAGCCGCAGATGGCCCGGCCATCGCCGACCTGGGTGCGGATCCGCTCGATCTGATCCTCGATGACCGAAGCGGCGCTCCAGGTGCCGGCGCAGCCGCAGATCTCCTTGAGGAAGGTCTCGAGCACCTGCTGGCCATAGGGCGTGTGGACGACCTCGGGGTGAAACTGGATGCCGTAGATGCCGCGCTCGGTGTTCTCGAACGCGGCCACCGGAGACGCCGTCGACGCGGCGAGCGCCGCAAAGCCGGGCGGCGGGGCAAAGACCGTGTCGCGATGCGACATCCAGCACGACTGCTCTGACGGGGTCCCGGCCAACAGCCGTCCGGTGTCCTGGACGGTCAGCTGCGACCGACCGAACTCCCCCACCTCGGCCCCCTGGACCTGGCCGCCGAGAGCGAGGGCGAGGAGCTGCA
Source organism: Solirubrobacteraceae bacterium (assembly GCA_036488625.1). GTDB lineage: Bacteria > Actinomycetota > Thermoleophilia > Solirubrobacterales > Solirubrobacteraceae > Palsa-465. The sequence goes on from DASXHG010000092.1 coordinate 2,734, forward strand.
TCCCGTAACAGATACCGAGCACGGGCACGCCGAGCTCGAGCAGATCCTTCTCGAGTGGCGGCGCGCCGTCGGCGTACACCGACGCCGGACCTCCGGACAGGATCACGCCCCGCGGCCGGCGGCGGGCCACCTCCTCGGCGCCCACGTGATGGGGCAGCAGCTCAGAGAAGACGCCGCACTCGCGCACGCGGCGCGCGATCAGCTGCGAGTACTGGCCCCCGTAGTCGAGGACGATGATCTCGTCCGTCGAGGCGGGGACCTCGGCGCTTACGTCCTCGATCGGCACCTCGGCGGTGCCGCCCGCGACGGTCATGAGCTCGGCGTCAGCGGTGGTGTTACTCGTGGGTCTCACCGTGCCCTGACGCCGCCAGGGGCGAGGTTCGGGGGTCGTCAGGCAAGGACGCAGGAGCCGACGCGCAGCAGCGCTGCGCGAGGCGACGAGGACGCAGCATGGCGATCATCCGAGCCCGCCTCCGGGTGGCGGCAGGTCACGGCGAGAGCCACTCTTACTCGGCGACACCGACCGCCGCTGCCCGCGCGCCCATGCCGACGCCCTGCTCGCGCTGGAGGTGCTTGCCCTCCGTCTGCAGCGCCGGGGCGACCATCAGCTCGGCTCGGTTGAACTCGGCAATGTCGCGGTAGCCGCAGGTGGCCATCGAGGTCTGCAGACCACCCATCAGGTTGAAGGTGCCGTCGTTCTCGCGCGCCGGGCCCTTGATGATCTCCTCCAGGGTCCCGTTCTGGGTGGTGGCCACCCGGGTCCCGCGGGGGAGTGTGGGATGGAACGTGGCCATGCCCCAGTTGTAGCCGTGGCCGGGCGCCTCATAGGCGCGGGCCAGAGCGGAGCCGAGCATCACCGCGTCGGCGCCGCAGGCGATCGCCTTGGCGATGTCGCCGCCGTTGCGCATCCCGCCGTCGGCGATGACCTTCACGTAGTCACCGGTCTCGAGCATGTGCTGCGAGCGCGCGGCGGCCACGTCGGCGATCGCCGTCGCCTGCGGAACGCCGATCCCGAGCACGCCCCGCGTGGTGCAGATCGCGCCCGGACCGACGCCGACGAGAACGCCCGCGGCGCCAGTGCGCATCAGGTGAAGACCGGTGTGATAGCTGGCGCAGCCACCCACGACGACCGGCGTCGGAGCCAGCTCGCGGATGAACTCCTTGAGGTTCAGCGGCGGCCGTGACTCGTCGCGCGAGACGTGCTCGGCCGAGACCACGGTGCCCTGGATGACGAGGATGTCCAGCCCCGCCTCGAGCGCGACCTCGTAGTGGGCGCGCACCTTCTGGGGGGTCAGCGAGGCGGCGGCGACAACACCGTGGGACTTGATCTCCTGAATCCGCTTGGCGATCAGCTCTGGCTTGACCGGCTCGCGGTAGATGTCCTGCATCTCGCGCGTGGCGATGTCCCGGGAAAAGGTGGAGATGCGCTCGAGCTGCTCCTCGGCGTCCTCGTAGCGGGTGTAGATCCCCTCGAGGTTGAGAACGGCCAGGCCGCCCAGCTTCCCGATCAGCCCGGCGCTGTCGGGCGAGACGACGCCGTCGAGCGCGGCTGCGAGCAGCGGCAGGTCAAACCTGTAGGGCCCGAGCGTCCATGAGATATCGACGTCGTCGGGGTCCCGCGTGCGCCGCGAGGGCACGATCGCGATGTCGTCGAAACCGTAGGCCCGACGGGCTTTTTTGCCTCTTCCAATCTCTACTTCCATCGCAGCAGCGTAGACCTCGGGTCGGACGAAAGGACGGCCGCACGGCGGCAACCAATGCGGGGCTCGATGCTAGCAGCGACTACTCGGCGCCCCGGGCCGTGCCGAGCACGAAAAAGGCCGCAGAGAGCGGCCCCAAAGGCCGGCCTCGGGGAGCCGCTCAGCCGATCTCGGCCAGGCCGAGACGCTCGGCCCGGACCTCATGAAGGAGGCGCTCGACCCGCGTGGCGTCGATGATGCCGGCGCCGAAATGCTGAGTTGACTCGGCCCCGCAGGCCACGCCGAAGCGCAGGCACTCGAGCGGCTCCGCCCCCTGGTAGCGAGTGGCCACGTAGCCGGCCAGGAAGGCGTCGCCGGAACCGACTACCGAACGGGCCTCCTGCTCGTCGACCTGGACCCGGTACAGAGTCGAGGTCCCGTGCTCGATCAGCCGTGCGTAGCACCCGTCGGACACGGTCATGATCGCCTCGCGCGCGCCAAGCCGGATCATCTCGCAGACGGCGCCGCCGCGGTCGTCGACGTCGTTGAACTCGTGGCCGACCAGCTCCTCGGCCTCGAGCTCATTGGGGGAGACCAGATCGGGCTCGGCCCGCATGGCCAGACGCAGAGGCTCCCCGTCGGTGTCGATCATCGTCGTCACCCCGAGGCGCCTCACCTCGCGGATGAGCGAGAAGTACACGTCCTGCTCGACCCCGCGGGGGAGGCTGCCCGCGAACACGCAGATGCTCGCGCCCTGGGCCAGGTACAGCAGCTTCTCGCGGAACAGCTGCAGCTCCTGGGTCGAGACGGCCGGGCCACGCTCGTTGATCTCGGTGTGCAGTCCGGTTGTCGGATCGAGCACGACGGTGTTGGTCCGCGACTCATCGAGGATGCGCACGAAATCGTTGAGGATCGACTCCTCACCCAGCGCCTCGACGATTCGGGTCCCGGTCGCGCCCCCGGCCAGTCCGGTGGCGATCACCGGCTGCCCGAGCTCCTTGATCGCGCGGGCGATGTTGACGCCCTTGCCGCCGGCCATCGTCGTCTGGTCGACGGTTCGGTGACGGCGCCCGGGCGTGAAGCTCGGAACCTCAAGCGTTTTGTCGATCGCCGCGTTGAGCGTGACAGTGATGATCATGCTGGTTCGAGGCCTCCCTTACCCCTGATGCGCCGCTGGCGCACATGAGAACCTAGCGCGAGTCCACCCGCGACGAGGACCAGTAACACGAGCAGGGGGAGCGGACGGAAGAGGAATCCGGCCGCGATGCTGAGCGGGCTGACCGCCGGCAGGGCCCGGGCCAGGATCAGCTCGATGCGGGCCTCGACGCGGCCGTTGACGAGCACCGTGGCCTGGCCGAGCACGGCGTGACGAGGCAGCGGCCCGGTCAACCGGTGGGGAGCGGTGACCTTCACCCGCACGACGCCGTGGCGCGGGATGACACGCTGGACGTTGGTCGCCGCGACCAGTGCGGCGTGCTCCCCGGAGCGGTACTGGATCGTCGGGCGCGCCAGTACCGCGCCCGCCCGGACGGGCGTGATCGCCTCAAAGCTCCCGAAGCCGTAGTCGAGCAGGGCCAGGGCATTGTCGTCGCGACTGGCCTCTGATGAGGTGCCGAGGACGGCGTCGATAAGTCCCATGCCATGGCGCCGACCGGAGGCGACGAGCACGTAGCCGGCGGCCGCGGTGTGGCCGGTCTTGACGCCGTCGATCCACGGAAAGCGGGAAACGAGGTCGTTGCGGTTGATCACGTCGCGGACCTGGTTGCCCGAGCGAAGGACGGCCCGAGGCAGCGCGACGATGCGGGCGAAGAACCGCGAGTGGGTCATGTCGTAGGCGGCCAGCTTGACCAGATCCGCGGCGGTCGAGTAGTTGCCCGGCGTGTCGAGCCCGATCGGG
>DASXHG010000128.1:0-3947 GCA_036488625.1 Solirubrobacteraceae bacterium
GCGTTCCGCAAGCTCGACGTGAAGTCCCGCCACCAACTCAAACGGCATCTGCGCTAGCCAGGCGTACACCCCAACACGGCGGGCTCGCGGGAACTGACCGTCGAACACCGGCCGGCCGCTTTGGCCCGCATTCACGTGAGCGACCGTCTTGCAGCGGCTGCGCTCAACCCGGGCCACGGCCAAGCTCTGCATTTGTCACCGGACGGGCATCGCCGCCGAGGCGCGGACTGTGTCGTATCCACAGCCAGCAGGGCGCTGTGGCTACGCAGTCTGCATGCAGCACTGCCTACGGAGATGCCGGTAGCACGCTCGCTGGTCGCGCCTCGCGCTTCCGCCCATACCCGAGAGCGGCGGAGCGGATGCTGGGCGCGGTGCCGGGCGAGTCGGCGCTTGGGCGGGGGCCGGTGACGCACGACGGCTCTTCGCGCCACGAGTACGACCATCCGGTCGCTGGCTGGGGGGCGGCGCGCAGCGTCGCGAGCGTGATCGCGAAGGCGGCCGAGCCGATCGACGGATTCGGGACATATTTGGAGAAGCCGTCATCCCATTACACCATTCAGACCCAGCTAGAAAGCGCTCATTTACAGGGACGACGCGGCGAAGGAATCGAACCTTCCAAGCCGGGGGTAACCCGGCCCTGCCGGTTTTGAAGACCGGATGGGCCACCAGGCCCGTGCCGCGCCGCGGCGGATCCTACGCCCGAGCGGTTTGGCGTCACTCGGTGGGAGGTGGGTCGAAAACCGGAAACTATGGCGGGTTTTTGACCCATGACCGAGACCAGCCGCCGACGCGGCGGCGCGAGAGCGCGCCGCGCCCCCAGGATCAATCCAGACCGTGTTCCAGAGCACCCTTCACGGTCGCGTCCAAGGCGTTGAGACGAAACAGGGCCAGGGCCTCGGCGGAGGCAAAGCGACCGCCGGGAGCCGAGCCCGGGCCGTGATGAGCCAGGACGCAGTGCAGCAACGCCAGCCGGCGAGTCTCGTCAAGGCCTCCGGCGCGATCGCTGATCAGGCGCTGGCCGATGACCAGGTGCCCCAGCAGGCGACCCTCCTCGGTCAGTCCGATCTCGGCGCCGTAGGTGAACTCGGCCGTCCGTCCGAGGTCGTGGACCAGAGCCGCGCACAGAAGCAGATCCGAGTTCAGCCGGGGATGGAGCTGGCAGGTCTCATGCGCGAGCGTGGCGACGGCGACCGTGTGCTCCAACAGCCCGCCCAGGTAGGCGTGGTGACCAGCACGGGTGCACGGCGCCCGACGCCAGGCGGCGCGCAACTCGTCGTCGCCCAGCAACCGCTCCAGCAACGAGCGATAGCCTCGGTCATAGACCTCGCCGGCCAGATGCTCGAGGAACCCGTCGAGCTCATCGAGGTCGCGATAGGCCGTCGGCAAGAAGCGTCCAGGGTCGACCCCCTCGGACTCCTCCACGCGGCTGATGTCGACGAGCTCTACGACCAGCTCCTCGCGGAAGCGCTCGACCTGGCCGCGCACCCTGACCACGTCTCCGCGCTCGAAACGCGCTCCCAGGACGTCGGCATTCTGGAACGCTCGTGCGGCCACGGTGCCCGAGCGGTCACGCAGTTCCAGAGCCAGATACGGGGAGCCGCCGCGGGTCATCAGGCGGTCCTTACGGCTGCACGCGAACACCCCGGACATCTCGTGGCCGGGTCGCAGGGCGCTGATTTCCATCACGGTTTCGTCGGGAAGGCCGATAAACCCCATCATCTATGGTGAGTCGGATGCAGCCTTTGCAATGGGAGCACCGTCCCGACGGTCTTCGTGCCCCGGCGCTGATCTGCGCGTTCAAGGGATGGAACGATGCGGCCGACGCCGCTTCCAGCGCCATCGAGTACGTCGGATCCGCGCTTGGCGCGCGCCGTTTCGCCACGATTGACCCCGAGGAGTTCTACGACTTCCAGGCCACCCGCCCGCGCGTGAAGATGGTCGACGGACAGGCCCGGGAGATCGTCTGGCCGGCGGTTGAGCTCTACGCCGCCCGCGTCCCGCGCGCGCCCCGCGACCTGATCCTCCTGTCGGGCAGCGAGCCGTCGTTTCGCTGGCGCACGTTCAGCAAGCTGGTCATCGAACTGGCCGAGGCGCTGGGCACCCAACTGGTGGTCACGCTGGGCGCACTGCTGGCCGATGTCCCGCACACACGCCCGATCTCGGTCACCGGCCTCACCTCTGACCCGGCGCTGGTCGCCCGCCTCGGCCTGGCCCCCTCCTCGTACGAGGGCCCGACGGGCATCGTCGGCATCCTGCACGCCGCCTGCCAGCAGGCCGGGCTTCCGTCGGCCAGCCTCTGGGCTGCCGTCCCCCACTACATCGCCGCCACCCCGAACCCCAAGGCGGCCCTGGCTCTGGTTCGAAAGCTCGAGGGTCTGGTCGGCGTGGCCGTGGACGGCTCCGAGCTCGAGGTCGCCTCGGCCGACTACGACCGCCAGGTCAACGTGGCCGTCCAGAGTGACCCCGATGTCCAGGCCTTCGTCGAGCGCCTCGAGCAGGCGGTCATCGAGGAGGACGAGGATGTCCCCGCGTCACTCCCCTCGGGCGAGACCATCGCCCGCGATCTGCAGCGCTTCCTGCGCCAGCGCGGTGGCGAGAGTCCCGGTCCCGGGCCGGGCCCGTCGTAGTCCAAGCAAGCCGCTGTTAGTCCAAGCAGCCGCTGCTAGTCCAAGCAAGCCGCTGCGGGTCGACCCGGTCGGCTAGAGCTTGCCCGCCCCGCAGCCGTAGATCGCCTTGCCCGGGCTGACCCGCTCGGCGACAAAGCAACCGCTCGCGAGCACTTGGACGTCCCAGGCGGCGGGTACGCCGCCCGCGGTCAGCGAGCACGAATAGACCGGCGCTCCACTCGAGCCAAACGGCGACTTACGGAGCTGAGACGCCGTCTCGAGATGACACGTGGCCGCTGTCACCGTCGGATTGCTGCGCGCCACGGTCAGTGCGTGCTCGAGGTGGTGGAGACGCACGGCGGACGAGGGCGGCTTGGGGACCGAGGCAGTGGCGGACGAAGACGAGGTCGAGGTCGAGGCCGATCCACCCGAACCCGAGCCCGAACCCGAAGCCGCGCTCGAACTCGAGCTCGAGCCACAGGCACTGAGGGCCAGCGCCGTCAGACCCAGCGCCAACCCAACCGGAAGGGCACGCGGATGCGCCACACGCACGCCGCGCACTGTATCGCCGCGAGCCGACCGTCATGGCCAGCGGTCAACGGCCGGGCGTACCGCCCGTCACCGTTAGCGCTCAGCGGCCGGGCACACCAACCGGTAATCGCAGATCGAGCAGGCCCCGAACGACGGGGTCGGTTCAAAGCCCTGGGACTGGATGCCCTCGGCGACCTCGCTGGCCACCTCGGTCACCCATTCCGCGCGATCGTCGGCGCCGACGGCGACCTTCTGATCGTCAAGCAGGTAGTAGTAGGCCTGTCGCGAGGCTTCCAGTCGCCATGCCTCGCGCGCGCCGACGGCGTACAGCGACAGCTGGACGTCATCGGCGAGCTGGTCGGCACTCTTGGGCCGGCCGGTCTTGTAATCGATCAGCTCGTACTCGCCGCCGGGCAGCCGATCGACGCGGTCAACGCGCCCGCGCAGGACGTGGCGGCCGAGCTTGAACGTGAACGAGCGCTCAAACCACACGGGCTGGGTGTCCTCGGACTGGAAGCGCTCGTGGTAGCGGGTCAGCGACGACGAGGCCTTGCCGCGCAGCTGGCGCTCCTCCTCGGAATCGCCAAAGCCGCCCCGGCGCCAGCCGGCGTCGAGCAGCCCGAGCAGCTCGGGCAGGGTCGAGGAGTCGCGGGCGTGGAAGCGCTCGAGCACCTGGTGAACGAGGATCCCGAAGCGCTGGTGCAGAGTCGGCTCCTGGGGAATGCGGAAGACCCGCGCGAACTTGTACTTCAGCGGGCACGTGCGGTAGGTGTCGATGTCCGACGCCGACAGGACCACGCCATCGCCGCG
>DASXHG010000163.1:0-8252 GCA_036488625.1 Solirubrobacteraceae bacterium
CAGCAGCAGCGGAGACTTGGTCAGCACCGAGCCGGGGTTCCGGGCATCGATCATCGCGCCCCAGATCCCCCGCATCAGCTTGTAGCGGCCCTCGACCCACTGGTACGGGTCCGTGTTGGTGCCGAGCGCGATGTGCTCGCCCTGCCACGACGGCCGCGCTAACTCGGCCCGCAAGCGCTCGGGAGCATTGACCTTGACGACGATCTCCCGCTCGAAGTCGCGGCCGGCGTTGAAGTCCAGATACGTGTGCGTCGGACGGGCAAAGCAGTTATGGCTGACCACGCCGTTGGCGATGAAATCTGCCGTCGCGGTCGTGATGTCGTACATGCGCTCAACTTCGCCCAAGAAACGGATCGCCTGGACTCTCAGCGAAGCCTGATTCTTGAGAGCGAGGCCGGTGAAAATGCGCTTACGAGTGATCGCTGGATCGGTTTGGAGGAGAAAGCGCAATCGCGCGGACATACCGCCGGTGAGCCTGACCGTCGAGCAGCGACCGGGCCGGCGTTCCACTATCGACCGAAAGCCCAACCGTGACAGGCAAGCCGAGATCCAAGTGAGAACCTCCTCGTCCTGGTTGGAGAACCGCAGCACGCCCTGCGAGTGACAGCCTTCTGCATCAAAGATTCCGGCCAAAAAGCCTTTGGTCCAAGACTTACTCGGCGTCTGCGGCCACGCAACCAGGTCGGTGATGGCCTCGAAGGCAGCTCGGGTTTGGCTGCGGATCGCATGTATTGGGCGGTGCGAGGCCGTCGCAGCGGCGAAAGCGAATTCGCTCGTCTCGATCCCAGACCGGCGAAGGAACAGTGCTGCACGACCTAGTGCCTGCCCATCGGCAAGGGCAAGGCGAAAGCGATAGACGTTGTTGGCCGACCCACCCGGACGCGGATACGCGTACTGGCCGAGATGTCCGTCTCCGCGGATCATCCCGGTCAGGTATCCACGACGGTAATCCTGATCATGTTCTGGTCCCTCAGAAGATCCGCCTATCCCCATGAGCTTCGTGCCGACAGTCAAATGGGGGCGCCGACCGGAGCCGCTCTCGGCACCGATCACGTGCTTCCAGCCGCGGGTGCTCAGGAACATGTGATCCGCGCTGGCCACCAGTTGGGTGCCATCCTCCAGCTCCACCTGGTACGCGGGCTTGATGCTCGACCACTTGGCCAGAACCTCATTCTCAACCAGCCGTCGGTACCGGCCCTCCACCCGCGTTCCGAGGATCTTTTGCCCCACCTCCAGGTCGCGGATCTCCATCTCCTGTCCATCGGCTCTGAGAATGCGCACGTCGCCCCGGAGGCAGTAGGTACAGGCATGGGTGCATCCCCGATAAGGATTGATAGTCCAGCGAAAAGGCATGCGCGAGGCCGCGGGAACGCGATTGAGGATCGACTTCGCCCGGACCTCATAGAAATTGGTCGAGACCGCCTCCGGAGCGTCGAAGTGGCGCACGACCGCCTCGTCGCGATATCCGGGCAACCGGGCCTTGGCCTCGGTCTCCATGGTCTGCTGATCCCAGCGCACGAACACATGTTCGCATACTCGTCGGACGGGCTCCGGACTTGGCGCGGGCCTCGCGGAGACGGCTGAGTCGAGCCGACCTGAGCTGACCGAGGACGATCAGCGCCCGGCGCGGGCGAGCAGCGAGGCCTCGCCGCTCAAGGTCTGGCTGGTCGCCCCGGTGATGCGTACGGGAACGAGATCACCCGGGCTGCCGAGCCCGTCGAAGTTGACCACCTTGTTGTGGCGTGAGCGACCCCGGAGCCGGCTGGGGTCGGTTCGAGACGGTCCCTCGACGAGCACCTCGAGATCTCGCCCGATGAAGCGCTGGGCGCGCTGCTGGGCGCGGCGCTGGACCACCTCGACGAGGCGCTCGAGCCGGGCCACCTTGACCTCGTGAGGCAGCTGGTCGGGCATGTCGGCCGCCTCGGTGCCACGGCGCGGTGAATAGATAAAGGTGAAGGCGCCGTCGTACCCGACCTCTTCGGCCACCTCGAGCGTCTGCTCAAAATCAGCCTCGGTCTCCCCCGGGAACCCGACGATGATGTCGGTGGTCAGGGCGCAATCGGGCACGTGCTCTCGGATCTGGGCGACGCGATCCAGGTAGCGCTCGCGGGTGTAGGTGCGGCGCATGCGCTTGAGCACTGGGCTCGAGCCGGACTGCAGCGGCAGGTGAATGTGCTCGCACAGCGATGGGAGCTCGGCGTGGGCGCGGATCACGTCCTCGTGCATGTCCTTCGGATGGGGGCTGGTGTAACGAATCCGGTCGACGCCGGGGACCGCGTCAACCTGCGCCAGAAGCTCGGCGAAGCTGACCTTGTGTCCCTTGGGCAGGTCTCGTCCGTAGGAGTTCACGTTCTGACCCAGGAGAGTGACCTCGCTGACGCCGTCGGCGGCCAATCGCTGGACCTCCTCGACCAGCTCGGCGGCCGGCCGGCTGACCTCGCGACCCCGGGTCGAGGGGACGATGCAGTACGAGCAGACCGAGTTGCATCCGACCGAGATCTGTACCCAACCCTGGAAGTCGCGCGCCCGCTTGGCGGGCAGGTGGCCGGTGAAGCCCTCGAACTCAAAGAAGCCCTGGGCGGTCAGGCTGTCACTGGTCAAGAACTCGGCCAGCTTGTGGACCTGCCCGGGCCCGAAGGCGACATCGACGAACGGAAACTGGGCGAAGACCTCCTCCTTGACCGACTGCGCCCAGCAGCCCCCGACACCGATCACGGTCTCGGGGCGCCCGCGCTTGACCCGCTTGGCATGACCGAGGTGGGCGGTGAAGCGGCTGTCGGCCGCCTCGCGGATCGAGCAGGTGTTGAACAGGATCAGGTCAGCCTGGTCCTGAGCGTCGGTCTCGCCGTAGCCGAGCGACTCGAGCATGCCCTTGATCCGCTCGGAGTCGTGCTCGTTCATCTGGCAGCCAAAGGTGGTCAGGTGGTAGCGCTTCATGACGCTCAGACTACCGGCGCGCGGCTGACCCGCTTGAGCGCTGGGGCGGGGACGAAACGCGGCAGCTCGAGCTCCACGCGAGCTCCGGGCTGACCCGGCCGAGGCTCGACGGCCCGGACGTCGCCGCCATGGGCCTCGGCGATCGCGCGGACGATGGCCAGGCCCAGGCCGGCCCCGCCCTCGGCCCGGCTGCGGGCGGGATCGGTGCGGTGGAAGCGCTCGAAGATCCGCTCACGTTCAGGGGGCTGGATGCCCGGTCCGTCGTCGATCACGGCGAAGCGAACCCGATCGGGGCCGCGGGCCTGGACTTCGAGCCTGACCAGGCCGTCGCCCTCGGCGGTGTGACGGATCGCGTTGGCGGCCAGGTTGCGCAGAGCCTGGGCGAGGCGGTCGGGGTCGGCGCGCAGGGTCCCCACGGGGACCGGCCCAAGCTCGAAACGGCGGTCGGCGGTGAGGCTGACCCCGTCCCAGAGCTGAGCGACGTACTGCTCGAGATCGATCTCCTCCGGACGGAGGAAGTTGGTGTGGTCGGCCTGGGCCAGCAGCAGCAGGTCATCGACGAGGCGGCTGATGCGCGTGATCTCCCCCTGGACGTGGCGCTCGGCTCGTCTCACGTCCTCGGCGGAGGGGTTCTCCTGCGTGGCCAGGACCTCGAGCTGACCGCGAATCACCGTGATCGGCGTGCGCAGCTCGTGGGAGGCGTCAGCGATGAAATCGCGCTGTCCCTTGAGCTCTCCAGTGAGACGATCGAGCATGTGGTTGAAGGTCTCGGCCAGTGCGCTGACCTCGCCGCGGCCGTTGCCCGTATCCATGCGGGGCTCGAGCTCACCGGCGTCCACGCGGGCGGCGATCCCGGCCATGCGCCGCAGCGGGGCCGACACCCGCGCGCCGGCCAGATAGGAGGCCAGCAGGCCGAGCGCAAGGGTCAGCGCACCGGCGAGCACGAACGTGCGCGCGACGCCGTTCTGAGCCCGCGAGACGATGGCCAGCGGCTCGCCCGCGCCAACCACGACGCTGCCCCGTCCGACCCGGATCCTTCGCTCCAGAATCCGCGTCGGGCCAACGTCAGGGACCGGGCGGTCTCCGTAGCCCAGATGCGGGCGCAGCAGCGGTGCGGCGATGCGGCGCTCCTGCTGCTGCTCGGCCACCGGTTCCACGGCCTCATCGCCCACGCCCTCGACGACGATCTCGGGATGGTTGAACGCCGGCTGCGCGCCGGGGATGAGGACGAACAGCAGCGTCGAAGTCGACCCATAGGGCTGCGAGTCGACGTAGCGGCGCGCGACCTTTGACAGGGCCGCGGGCTTGAGGCTCCCATCTGACCCCAGGGCCTGGCCGAGCTGGTTGGTGTCGCCGCTGATGTCCCGGTCGATCTGGGCCCGGATCTCGGTCCCAGTGTCGTTGTAGACGACGAAGAAGGTGATCGCGGCCGAGACCAGCATGACCACCGCCACCCACGCGGTCAGGCGCCAGCGAAGGCCGCCGGGGAGGTGAACCGCCCGCGAACGTCTAGGTCGGGACATCGAACCGGTAGCCGACCGAGCGAACGGTGACGATCGGGTCCCGTTCGCCGCCGCGGCGAAGCTTGCGCCGCAGGTAGCCGACGTACACATCGACGACATTGGTCCCCGGGTCGTAGTCATAGCCCCACACGGCGCGGAGAATCTGCTCGCGGGACAGCACGCGGCCGGTATTGCGCAGCAGGTAGGAGAGCAGCTCGAACTCGGTCGTGGACAGGCGCACGGTGGTGCCGCCGCGGCGCACCTCGCGGGTGATGAGGTCGACCTCGACGTCGCCGCCGCTCAGTGTCGTCATCGGCGCCTGGGCGACGGAGCGCAGCTGGGCTCGTACCCGGGCAGCGAGCTCGGTGAGGGAGAAGGGTTTGGTCAGATAGTCGATCGCACCTGCGTCGAGCCCGGCCACGCGATCCTCGACCTCGCCGCGTGCGGTGAGCACGATCACGGGCAGCGTCGGCTTGGCCTCGCGCACCTCGTGCAGGACGTCCATCCCGCCGCGCAGGGGCAGCATGAGGTCGAGCACGACGAGGTCGAAGGCCTCGTCGACCGCGCGCTCGGTTCCGGCGACGCCGTCGGCGGCCGATTCGACCTCGAAGCCGTAGGAGCGAAGGCCGCGCTCGAGAAAATCAACGATGCCGGGTTCGTCTTCAATTACCAGAATTCGGCTGGACATTGACTCAGCTTGCCAGGGAGCCCATGAAGACCGTATTAGCGGGCGTATTCCACAGCGCGGGACTCCCGGATCACCGTGACCTTGATCTGCCCTGGGTACTCGAGCTCCTGTTCGATCTCCCGCGCGATCTCGTGGGAGAGCAACGTGGCTGCATCATCGTCGATCGCGCCCGGCGCGACCATCACGCGGATCTCGCGACCGGCCTGCATGGCGTAGACCTTGTCCACACCGGTGTGGCGGGTGGCGATCTGTTCGAGGTCGCGCAGACGCTTTACATACTGCTCGAGGGACTCACCCCGAGCGCCGGGACGCGCGCCCGACAGGGCATCGGCGGCCTGCACGATGACGGCCTCGATCGTCTGGGGTTCGACCTCGTTGTGGTGGGCCTCCATGGCGTGGGCGACCGCGGCTGATTCTCCGTACTTGCGGGCCAGGTCGCCACCGACAAGGGCGTGCGGCCCTTCAATCTCGTGGGTCACCGCCTTGCCGATGTCGTGCAGAAGCGCCGCGCGACGCGCTGTCTTGGCACTGGCGCCCAGTTCGTTAGCCATCATCGCGGCCAGCTGAGCGACCTCGATCGAGTGGGCCAGGACGTTTTGGCCGTAGCTGGTGCGGAAGCGCAGACGGCCCAGCACCCTGACGAGCTCAGGATGCAGGCCCTGCACGCCGGCGTCGAAGGCACCCTGCTCACCGAGCTCGATCATGTGGCTCTCGAGCTCAGACTTGGTCTGGTAGTAGGTCTCCTCGATGCGGGCGGGGTGAATCCGGCCGTCGGAGAGGAGCTTCTCGAGGGTGAGACGCGCGATCTCGCGCCGGACGCCGTCGAAGCCGGACAGGACCACCGCCCCGGGGGTGTCATCGATGATGAAGTCCACCCCGGTCAGATTCTCCAGGGCGCGGATGTTGCGTCCCTCGCGGCCGATGATCCGGCCCTTCATGTCATCAGCCGAGAGCTGAACGACCGAGACCGTCGTCTCGGCGGCGTGGCCGGCGGCCAGCCGCTGCATACAGACCGAGAGAATGTTGCGCACCCGGCGCTCGGCCTCGCGCTTGGTCTGCTCCTCGATCTCACGGATCCGGCGCGCGGAGTCATGCTTGGCCTGGTCCTCGACCTCCTCGAGCAGCAGCTGCTTGGCCCGAGCACCGGACAGTCCGGCCAGGCTCTCGAGCCTCTGCTCGACCTCCTTGCGGCGCTGGGTCAGCTCCTCTCGCTGGCGGTCGAGATCCGTCTCACGGGTGTCGAGTGTCTCCTCGCGGCGGATCAGCGATTCCTCGCGGCGATCCAAGCCCGTGCTGCGCTCGGCCAAGACCGTGTTCAGGGCCGTGGTCGCCTCCCGATCCGCTGACTGCGGGGTTGGCGCACGCCCGTGGGATCGGCCGTAGAGAATGGCGGCGACCACGATTCCGAGCGCAATAAGCGCTGCGGCTCCGATGATCTGCATGGTCGTTCCTCTCGCCGGACCGGGCGGCGCGAGGCCATGCCGGGTCCGATTCTTGGTTGCCTATGGGGAGCGACCGAGCGGTCCGTCCGGCTACACGGGCAGACACCACTTCAGACGGGTGCGATTAACAATCTCCCGGCGCTAACTAATTCGGTAAATCACCGGTTTGGGCACGACTTCGGGCCCGTTGAAGGTTGCCGTCAACACAAGTATTCAATAGGTCGATATCTGAAGATTTCCGGGTCTTTTGCGGTCCAGTGAACCGTTCGTTCGCTGTTGTCAATCGTAGTACCGGCACCGTTCGCGCGCAAACGCACAAGCGGGACGGGCGATTGGCGCTCTGCGGGGCGACCGTGAGCTAGGCGGCGCGGGCGTGAGCGGTGAGTGCGTCCAGGGCCAACTCGCCGTCAAATCCTTTGCGGATCAGCATCCCCAGCGCGCGATCGCGGTCACGGCGTTCCCGAGGCGGGGTCGGAAACCGCCGGCGCAGCAGGGCCAGCGCGCGATCGAGCTCGGTCTGGCCGTCGCCGCGCTCGGCCTCGTGCTCGGCGAGCGCGTTCTCGATCAGATCCCGGTCTATCCCCCGCGCCGACAGCTCGCGGCGAATGCGCTCGCTGCCCCACCCGTCGAGCTCGCGTTTGTCGTGCACGTACATGAGGGCGTAGCGGGCGTTATCGACGTAGCCATCGTTGCGCAGCGCATCGAGGGCGGCCGCGGCGGTCTCGGGGCCGATCCCCTTGCGCCCCAGGTAGGCCTCGACCTCGCCCACCGTTCGCTCCCGGCGGTTGAGGTAGGCAAAGGCCAGCGACAGCGCCTTCTGCAGCCGCTCCTCAGCGGTGGCGGTTCCAGAACCCGGCGTCGCCGCCGGGCTCACGCCGTCGGACTCACGCCGCGCGGCCACCATCCACTGCGGCCAGGGCCGGCTCATCGTGCTCGATGGGCTTGACCAGATCGCGGCTTATGCCCAGGGCGGCGTAGATCTTGTTCTCGATCTCCGACGCCATTTCCGGATGCTCGTCCAGGAAGCCCTTGGCGTTGCCGCGACCCTGGCCGAGGCGTTCATCCCCGTAGGAGAAGAACGAGCCCGACTTGGTGACGATGTTGTGCTCGATGCCGAAATCGAGCAGGCAACCGGATGTCGAGATGCCCTTGCCGAATTCGATGTCGAACTCGGCCTGCTTGAACGGCGCCGCGACCTTGTTCTTGACCACCTTGACCCGGACCCGGTTGCCGACCGCCTCGGTCCCGTCCTTGAGGGTTTCGATGCGGCGGATATCGAGCCGCTGGGATGAGTAGAACTTCAGCGCCCGACCGCCCGGCTGCGTCTCGGGCGAACCGAACATCACGCCCACCTTCTCGCGGATCTGGTTAGTGAACACGCACAGGGTCTGGGCACGGTTCAGGTTTCCGGCCAGCTTGCGCATCGCCTGGGACATCATCCGAGCCTGCGCGCCCACGGTCTGATCACCCATCTGGCCCTCGAGCTCAGCCCGCGGAGTCAGCGCGGCGACTGAGTCGACCGCCACCAGGTCCACCGCACCAGAGCGGATCAACATGTCCACGATCTCCAGTGCCTGCTCGCCGTAGTCGGGCTGCGAGACGAGCAACTCGTCGATGTCGACGCCGATCTTCTGGGCGTAGAGCGGATCCATGGCGTGCTCGGCGTCGACGAACGCGCACACC
>DASXHG010000208.1:0-2922 GCA_036488625.1 Solirubrobacteraceae bacterium
GGTGGCCCGAGCCTCGTTTACGCTGATGAAGCGCTCGTCGCATGGCGCGGCGAGCGCAAGCGCAGCCTGTCACTGGTGGAGTCAGGCCGACGCGATGCCACCTCCCGGGGCGAGGGACGCACGCTGAGCGTGCTTGAGTACTCCAGTGCCGTGCTGCTGAATGCCCTCGGCCGCTACGACGACGCGCTCGTCGCCGCCCGGCGGGTGTGTGACTGCGACGAGCTTGGGATCAGGGCATTCGCGTCGATCGAGCTGATCGAGGCGGCCGCGCGCTCCGGCCGACCGGAGCTGGCCGCCGATGAGCTGGACCGGCTGTCGGCGCGCGCGGCCGCGAGCGGGACCGACTGGGCAGCCGGGGTGGAGCTACGCTCGCGCGCACTGCTCTGCCGCGAGCCGGACGAGGCAGATGGCCTGTTTGTGGGCGCGATCGAGCGGCTCGAACGTACGGCGATCCGCCCTCAGCTCGCGCGCGCCCATCTCGTGTACGGCGAGTGGCTGCGCCGGGCAGGTCGGCGCACGGACGCGCGGGCACAGCTGATGGCCGCACACGACATGCTGACCTCGATGGGTGCGAGCGCGTTCGCGGCGCGGGCCGCCAGGGAGCTGCGTGCGACCGGCCAGCGGGCACGTGCGCGCACGCCGGACACGGCTGACGAGCTGACCCCCCAAGAGCACCAGATCGCGCAACTCGTCGCCACCGGAGCGACCAACAAGGAAGTGGCGTCGGAGCTGTTCCTTAGCCCGCGGACCATCGACGCGCACCTGCGCAGCATCTTCCGCAAGCTCGGTATCACCTCGCGGCACCAGCTGCGTGAGCTTCCGCGGCCCGGCCAGAGGAGCGCGTCCCGCCGCTAGGGCCCTGCGGCCTCGCGCTCGCGCAGTGGCGACGCGGTTAGGTGACATTCGCCGGCGCGAGGCGCGAATCGCCGGCACGAGGCTTGAGCCAGCGGCCAACGACCGAAGGAGAGTCCCGTGGCGACGCCAACGCAGACGGAAATCGCAGTCACTCGCGATGTGATCTACAAGCACGAACCCGACCACGACCTGCCGCTCGACATCTACGAGCCCTCCAGCTACCTCGCTACGCTCGTGGACATTCACGGCGGCGGTTGGTTCCACGGCGACAAGGCGAAAGACGAGGACCTGGCGATGAGGCTCGCGCACAGCGGCTTTCGCGTCGTCGTACCCAATTACCGCTTGACGCCCGCCTACCGATTCCCAGCCGCGGTCGATGATGTACTCGATGCCGGCGCGTGGGCGCAGGCAACCGCTAAGGAGGGCCTGAAGAAAGTCGCGTTCATCGGCAGCTCGGCGGGCGGCAACCTGGCCGTCGAGGCTGCGCTGGCCACCGGACAGCCGGGGGTCAGCTGGTCCGGGCCGATCGACTTGGCCGGCTTCATCTTGGAAACCGACGGAACCGCGGCGGCGGATGCGCCCACGGAGGACTACTCGAAGACCTCGAGTGCCGATATCAACCAGGGCGGGCGCAATGACGGCTTCCTGCGCTGGGTGATCCTGGAAAACGTGGGCAATGACCGATCCCGGCTTCCGGACGCCACGCCCCTCAACCGCGTGGCGAGCACCTCCGGCCCGATCTACATGGCCAACTCGGTCGGGGAGTTCGTCTGGCCGGATGGCGCTCTGGCGATGCAGCGAGCCCTGCTCAATGTCGACGTGGAATCCATCGTGCACGTGATCCCGGGCCCGCGGCATGCGAAGGGCTACATGGACATCGCGTTCGACAGCTCCGTCACCTTCCTGAGGAGGACGCTCGATGTCTGATCAAACCGACGCGACCGTGGCCCGAGTGGAGGCGGCGTACGCGGCGGCGTACTCGGCTGCCGACCCCAGTCGCCTCGGCGCGATCTTCACCCTAACGGCGACCGTTCAGACGGAGTGGGGCCCGATACTCGACGGGCGGAAGGACATCACGGACGGGCTGGCGGCGCTGTTCGCGGCGAAGCCGGTACCAGACGCCCTCGTCAACGTGCCAATCCTGTCCCGCCAGCTCACCGCGGACGTGATCGTCTCGCACGGCAAGGCGTTGCGCCGCCCTCCCGGTGGCCCAGAAGAACACTTCCTGTACACGCGGGTATACGTCAACGACAGCGGCACGTGGCTCCTCGCGGCAAACCAGATCGCGCGCCCAAGCGAGCATGCCCGCCCGAGCGGCGTCGGCCACTGAGATGGACGACCTGCAATTCGGGGTCTTCTTGAACCCCAGCCGCGACCGGGCGGCTTCGGTGGTTGCGAACACCCGTGCGGCCGAGGCGGCCGGCTTCGACTATGTCTCGATTCAGGATCACCCGTACGAGGGCCAGTTCCTTGACCCTCTCGCGCTCATCGGCGTGCTAATGGGCGCCACCGGGCGCATCCGCTTCATGACCAACGTGGCCAACCTCCCGCTGCGGCCCCCCGCGACCTTGGCCAAGTCCGCGGCCTCACTCGACGTCCTGTCCGGGGGCCGTTTCGAGCTCGGCCTGGGCGGCGGCCGGGCATGGGACGCGATCGCCGCGATGGGAGGGCCGGTGTGGACGCCGCCGCAGGTCGTGCGTGCCGTCGACGAGGCCATCACGATCGCGCGCTACGTCTGGTCCGGAGAGCCCGGTCGCATCGGCGAGCTCGAGGTGTTCCCGCTCGGGGCGGTTGCGCCCGGGCCGGCCCCCGCGCACGCCATCGGCATCTGGCTCGGCGCCGCCGGCCCGCGGATGCTGGACCTGGTCGGAGGCCGCGCCGACGGCTGGATCGCCCCGCTGTCGACCGGCTTTGAGACCAAGGCCGGGGCACAGGACCGCATCGACCGCGCCGCGCGAAAGGCCGGGCGTCACCCCCGCGATGTCCGGCGCGTGATCCAGCTAGTGGGTGCGGTCACCGACCGGGCGGAAACGCTGAACCGACCGCTCCAGGGGCCGGGCAGCCAGC
>DASXHG010000452.1:0-1650 GCA_036488625.1 Solirubrobacteraceae bacterium
CGCCAGCGGCCGCCTGTGGCTGTCAAACGACCATCGCCTGCGCCTCGAGCTGCAGTCGACCAACGGCGATGCCCAGATCGTGGTCAACAAGACCGCCTTCTGGATCTCGGACCCCGCGATGCACATCGTCTACCGGGGGACCGTGCCCCGGAGCCTGCTGAGCTCGGGCAAGAAGGACAAGGGAGATCAGGGCGTGCCGAGCATCGCCTCGATCCAGAGTGACCTCAACAAGCTGATCAAGCACCTCAACGTGTCAGGCGCCATTCCCGGCGACGTCGCCGGTCAGGCCGCCTACACGGTGCGCGTGAGCCCCAAGCACGACGGCGGGCTGCTTGGTTCTGTGCAAGCGGCATGGGACGCGGTACGCGGGGTCCCGCTGAGCTTCGCGATCTACGCCAAGGGCAATCCCAACCCGGTGCTGGCGCTAGCCGCGACCGACATCTCCTACGGCAAGATCCCGGCCTCTGACTTCAACGTCACCCCGGCCGCGGGGTCCAAGGTCGTCAAGATCTCGACGGCCGAGATCGCGAGCCACACCAAGGCCAAGGCGGGCCGTCATGCTCACCAGGCCGAGGTCAGCGGCGCGCGCGCCGTGGCCGCCAAGCTGCCGTTCAAGCTCCGCGCCCCGAACGCGCTGGTCGCGATCCCGCGCCAGTCGGTCAGGCTCCTGTCCTGGGGCGGCAAGCCGGCCGCGCTGGTCACCTACGGCAAGGGCCTGGGCGGGATCGTCGTGATCGAGCAGACCGCGCCGGCCAAGGCCGCTAGTGCTTCGAGCACCAGCAAGAGCTCCGGCGACCAGCCCGGGTTCAGCCTCCCGACCGTGTCGATCAATCACGCCACCGGCACCGAACTCGACACCGCGCTGGGCACCGTCGTGCACTTCACCCGCGGCGGCGTCAGCTACACGGTGCTCGGCTCGGTGCCCCCGGTGGCCGCCGAGAAGGCCGCCCGTGCCCTGTGAGTGACGGCTCGCCGTCGCTCGAGGCCGGCCCCGCCGGCGGCTCGGCGTCCAACGCCGAGGCGCCCCCCCTTGAGGTGCGCGGGCTCGTCAAGCGCTACGGCGAGCTGACCGCCGTCGCCGGGGTCGACATCACCGTTCGCTCCGGCGACGTGTACGGCTACCTCGGCCCCAACGGGGCCGGGAAGACGACCTCGCTGCGCATGATGCTGGGGCTGATCAAGCCCACCGCGGGCAGCGTGCGCCTGTTCGGCCGCGATCCGCTGGCCAGCGTGTCGGCGCTCGAGGGCGTGGCCGGCTTCGTCGAGGCCCCGACGTTCTATCCGTACCTGAGCGCGCGGCGCAACCTCGAGATGCTCGCCGCCTACGATGGCGGCGGGGCGCGGGACCGGATCGACTCGGCCCTGGACACGGTCGAACTGACCAGCCGGGCCAAGGACCGGGTCGGCGGCTTCTCGCACGGCATGCGACAGCGGCTCGGGATCGCCGCCGCGCTGTTGCGCGACCCCAAGTTGCTGCTGCTCGACGAGCCCGCCACCGGGCTTGACCCAGCCGGCATGCGCGACATGCGGCTGCTGATCCGGCGACTGGCCGAGCAGGGGATGACCGTCGTCCTCTCGAGCCACCTGCTCGGTGAGGTCGAGGACGTCTGCAACCGCGTGGCGATCGTCCGCAGCGGCCGGATCGTCTAC
>DASXHG010000296.1:0-3804 GCA_036488625.1 Solirubrobacteraceae bacterium
GCTCCGTGCCCTCCGGGTGCGGGGCGCGTTGCTCGTTAAGCGGGGACGGCGGGGACGGGCGCGGTCACATCAAGCCCGCGTTGGGGTCCTTCGAAATCTCTTCGCCGGGTCTGAGATCCGTGTTCGGATCGGGCGCTGAGATGTGTCCATGACGATCCAAGCCCAGCCCCCACATAGGCCCGCCGCCCCGGTGCGCGCCGATCACGCCACGCTCGGGATGCAGGCTGGCCGCCCCCTCACCACCAATGCCTATGCGCTGCTGGATCACCGGACCCGCAGCCACACGGTCGCTCCCGATGACGCTCCCCCGGGGCGCTACCTCGAGGTCGAGGCCGGGGACGAGGTCCGCCTCATCCCGCTCGAGCGTCCGATCATCCACATCGGCCGCGGCCTGGTCTCCGACGTCCGGATCGAGGATCCCCAGGTCTCACGGCGCCATGCCATCATCGCCCAGCGCGGGGGCGGGGTGCGGGTGCTCGACGACCGCAGCTCCAACGGGACGTTCCTCAACGGCCGGCAGGTGACGGTCGCCTACATCGCCGACGGCGACGTGCTGCGAGTGGGCAGCGTGGTCCTGCGCCTGGTCGAGGTCCCGCCCCAGATGAAGGCCTCGCCGGTGCGGCGACGGATCCCGCTTCCCGTACGCGCGCCCGGGACGCTCCCGGTCGGCGGCGCCGCCTGAGCGCCGGCGCCCAGCGCCGCATGACGCGAGCGCCCGCCGCCCGGCGATCGGACCCGCGCTCCCATCGGTGCAACCGGGCCCGAGCGCCCATCGGTTGCTGACTTCCGGATTACCCCCTACACTGCGCCGGGTCAGCCAATAGTCGAAGCCATCCGAATCATGCGGTGCCGCGCCACATACGCGGTCGCCGGGGATGGGGTCCGTGAGCGCTGACGGTCCTGCACAGGGCACCATTGCCGTGTGCTATCTTCGCTGGTCGCGCTCTCTCAAGCCTTAACAGCTTGCGTCGGCGCACAGCTCGCACACTCTCGACCGCCTCGAGGAGTCGCCGCCTTGGCAACCACTCATGCCCCCCGGACGCGCCGTACCTTCGCGCGTCTGAACAAGGTCCTAGAAGTCCCCAACCTCATTGATATTCAGCGCAAGTCCTTTACTTGGCTCACTGACCCCAACGGTGGTGGTCTGCGCGAGACGATCGACGACATATCGCCGATCGAGGATTACACCGGAAACCTCGCCGTCCAGTTCGGCGAATTCACCTTCGACGAGCCTGTTGCCAGCCTGGAACAGTGCCGTGAGAAGGATCTGACCTACGCGCGTCCGCTGACCGTCACGGTCGCCTTCATCAACCGCGAGACCGGAGAGATCCGGGAACAGTCGGTGTTCATGGGGGATTTCCCCTGGATGACCGAGCGCGGCACGTTCATCATCAACGGCACCGAGCGCGTCGTCGTCACGCAGCTGGTTCGCTCCCCGGGCGCCTACGTGATGGAGCCGAAGGACCGCGAGAAGCAGGTCTTCATCGCCAACCTGATGCCGGCTCGCGGCTCATGGCTCGAGCTCGAGATCGACAAGAAGGGTCGCGTCTACGTCCGTATCGACCGCAAGCGCAAGCTGCCGGTCACCGTTCTGCTGCGCGCGATGGGCTACGCCTCGGATGAGGAGATCCTCAACCTCTTCGACAACAGCCTCTACATCCGCAACACGGTCGACGCCGACCCCGAGGTCACGCGCACCGAAGAGGGCGCGCTGATCGAGCTGTTCAAGAAGCAGCGTCCGGGCGAGCCGCCGTCGATCGACGCCGCGCGCTCACTGCTCAACCAGCTGTTCTTCGATCCCAAGCGTTACGACCTGACGCGCGTCGGGCGCTACAAGCTGAACTCGCGCCTGAACCTGGACATCGATCTGGATACGCGCACCCTGACCCATGACGACATCATCGCCCTGGTCAAGGAGCTCGTCTCCCTGCCCCGCATCCTGGGCATGTCGGAGGAGCTGTCCGACGACCCCAAGGTCGATTACGCGGCCGAGGCGGCCACGATGCCGCGCGAGCCGATCCAGGATCACCTGGACGAGTACGAGCACTTCGGCAACCGCCGTCTGCGTACCGTCGGCGAGCTGATCCAGGAGGCCTTCCGGATCGGTCTCTACCGGATGGAGCGGGTCGTGCGTGAGCGCCTCACCACTGAGGACGCGGACACGATCACGCCGCAGACGATCGTCAACATCCGCCCGGTCGTGGCGGCGCTGAAGGAGTTCTTCGGCTCCAGCCAGCTCTCGCAGTTCATGGACCAGACCAACTCGCTGTCCGGTCTGACCCATCGCCGCCGCCTCAGCGCCCTCGGCGCCGGCGGCCTGACCCGCGAGCGCGCTCCGATCGAGGTGCGCGACGTGCACCCGACCCACTACGGCCGCATGTGCCCGATCGAGACCCCTGAGGGTCCGAACATCGGCCTTATCGGTTCGCTGTCCTCCTACGCCGAGATCTCCGAGCACGGCTTCGTCACGACGCCGTACCGCGTGGTCAAGGACGGCAAGGTGACGGACGAGATCGTCCGCATCGACGCCACCCAGGAGGAAGAGCGGATCATCGCTCAGGCCAACCAGCCGGTCGATTCCAGCGGCAAGCTGGTCGGCGACGAGATCATCTGCCGCACGCAGGCCGGTCAGTACGTGACGGTCGCGGCCGAGGAGGTCGACCTGATCGACGTCTCGCCCGAGCAGATCTGGTCGGTGGCCACGGCCATGATCCCGTTCCTGGAGCACGACGACGCCAACCGCGCGCTGATGGGCTCCAACATGCAGCGCCAGGCCGTGCCGCTGCTGGTCACCGACGCTCCGCTGGTCGGTACCGGGATGGAACGGCGCGCCGCCATCGACACCGGTGACGTGGCCCTGTCCACCCAGGACGGCACCGTCTCCTACGTCGACGCCGAGCAGATCGTCGTCGACGGCAAGGATGGCGCGCAGGAGTACCCGCTGCAGAAGTTCATGCGCTCCAACCAGGGCACGCTGATCCACCAGAAGCCGATCGTCGACGTGGGCACCGAGGTGGCCACGGGTGACGTGCTGGCCGACGGTTCGGCCAGCGACATGGGGGAGATGGCGCTGGGCAAGAACCTGCTCGTCGCCTTCATGTCCTGGGAGGGTTACAACTTCGAGGACGCGATCATCCTCTCCAAGCGCCTGGTCCAGGACGACGAGCTCACCTCGATTCACATCGAGGAGTACGAGATCGACGCCCGGACGACGAAGCTCGGTGACGAGGAGATCACTCGCGACATCCCGAACCGCTCGGAGGAGTCGCTGCGCAACCTCGACGACCGCGGCATCGTCCGCATCGGCGCCGAGGTCCAGTCTGGTGATCTGCTGGTCGGCAAGGTCACGCCGAAGGGCGAGACCGAGCTGACGGCCGAGGAGAAGCTGATCCGGGCCATCTTCAAGGAGAAGGCCCGCGAAGTCCGCGACACCTCGCTCAAGGTTCCGCACGGTGAGGGTGGCGTCGTCATCGACGTCAAGACCTTCAGCCGTGATGACGGCGACGACCTCCCGCCCGGCGTCAACGACCTGGTGCGCGTGTTCGTGGCCAAGAAGCGCAAGATCTCCGAGGGCGACAAGCTCGCCGGCCGCCACGGCAACAAGGGCGTCATCTCGAAGATCGTCGATCAGCAGGACATGCCGTTCCTGGAGGACGGAACTCCGGTTGACGTGATCCTCAATCCGCTCGGTGTTCCGAGCCGGATGAACGTCGGCCAGATCCTCGAGACCCACCTCGGGTGGGTGGCCGCCAACGGCTGGTACGAGGATGGCTCGGAGGCCCGCAAGCACGCCACCAACGGCGG
>DASXHG010000342.1:0-10084 GCA_036488625.1 Solirubrobacteraceae bacterium
CCTGGCGTCGTGCTTGGCGCTCGCGTTCGCGCCGACGGCCGCGCGATTCCCGGGTCCGGACGGCCGACGAGGACCTCCTCGTGCGTTGCGAGGTACTGGCCAGACGCTGCCCGGCCACGGCGGCTCCGCTGTGAACGAGGACGGCGGAGACTGGTCCAGATCCGGCGCTGCTCGAGCCGCCGCCGCTGCTCGAGCCGCCGCCGCTGCCCGGGCTTCCGGACGCCCCCGACCCGCCCCCGGAACTGCCCGTGCGGAAAACTTTCCCAATCGATCAAAAAACTGAACGGTTGGCTGTGTTCGCAATCACGGAAGTGGCCGCCGAGGATTGACCGAGGACCACCGCGGTTAGACTGGCCGCCGATGACCGATTGGCGCGTAACGGGGAGGACTTCGGTCGCGACAATCGCCGCGCTGGGTCTCGTCGCAGTGCTGATGGGGACGCTCGCCACCAGCGCCCTGGCTCTCACGCGTGTATCTGTGCGCCCGGGCACCGGTGGGCCCAAGACCCATTTCGTGATCCGGTTTCGGGCGCCCGAGCGGACCGGGCGGATCGGCGCGATCCGCCGCACCGATCGTCTCTACGCGACGGGACCGAAGGCCTCGGGCTGTATCTCCACGGTTCGCCTTACGCTGCCGCCGGTGCGCCGCGGCGACACGGTGCGGGTCGTGCTGCGGCCGCGGACGACCGCGAAGTGGTGCGCGGGGCGCTTCCGGGCCCGGATCGTGCGCACCGAATCTCTGATCTGTTCAGGGACCTGTGCCGGCCCGCGGCTGCCCGTGGCGAGGACCATCGCGCGCTTTTCCTTCCGCGTCCGGGGACCGGCCACGAGCCCGAGTCCCGCTCCGTCGCCGGGGGGCGGACCGACGTTCGCCGGGATCAAGAGCGCCACGCTGTGCGAGGCGGGCGCGCCAAAGGTCGCCCCGCCGACTCGCAGCTACACGGTCAGCTGGGACGCGGCCACCGACCCCTCCACGCCGAGCAACAAGATCGTTTACGACATCTATTACTCCTCCACCTCAGGCGGGGAGAACTTCAGCTCGCCGCTGGCCACCACCGGTCCCGGTGACACCGCCTACAGCGGCTCGCTGCCCGGCTCCGGATCGGCCTACTTCGTCGTCCGGGCCCGCGACGCCGCCGGCCGCGAAGACAGCAACCGGGTCGAGAAGATGGCGGTAAACACCTGCTGACCCAGCCGCGGGTCAGGGTCGGCGCCCGGATGCCTCGCCGCCCGAATCCCTAGCATCGTGGCCATGGAGTACGAGCTTCCCGACGGGACACCGCTCCCACTGCCCGAGCACGCGACCGGCGCCGACGCCGCGGCCGCGATCGGCCCCGGGCTGGCCCGGGCCGCGCTGGCGGTCAAGGTCGGCGGCGACGTCCGTGATCTAGCCCGGCCCCTACCGTCTCCGAACGGCGCCGGTTCGGCGCTGGAGATCCTCACCGACCGCAGCGGCGAGGAGGCCCTGGCCCTGATCCGTCATGACGCGGCGCACGTCCTGGCCGCGGCGGTCCTCGACCTCTATCCCGACGTCAAGATCTCGATCGGGCCGGCGATTGTGGACGGCTTCTACTACGACTTCGAGTTTCCGCCCGGAGTCACCGTCAGCGATGCCGACTTTGAACGCATCGAGGAGCGGATGCGGGCCCACATCGCCGCCGACGAGCCTTTCGTGCGCGAGGACGTGCCCGTCGGCGAGGCGCTGGAGCGCTTCCGAGCCGAGGATCAGCCCTACAAGGTCGAGCTGATCGAGGACCTGATCCGCGACGAAGGCGTCGACGTGGTCTCGCTGTACACCAACGGCAACTTCACCGATCTCTGCCGGGGGCCGCACGCGCCCAGCACCAAGCGGATCAAGGCGTTCAAACTGCAGTCGGTGGCCGGCGCCTACTGGCGCGGTGACTCGAACCGCCAGATGCTGACCCGTATCTACGGAACGGCGTTCTTCTCCAAGCAGGATCTCCAGGAGTTCCTGGACCGGATCGAGCGCGCCCGCGCCAACGACCACCGGCGCCTGGGGCCGCAGCTCGGCCTGTTTGGCTTCTCTGACTACGCGCCCGGAATGGCCTTCTGGTATCCGCCCGGCGCCCAGGTCTTCAACTCACTCGTCGCGCTGAGCCGCGAGATGGGCGCCCCCCGTGGCTACACGGAGGTCAAGACGCCGCAGCTCTATGAGAGCTCGCTGTTTAAGACTTCGGGCCACTGGGAGAAGTACAAGGAGCACATGTTCATCACGGCGGACTCCGAGACGCCGATGGGGCAAGCCGATGAACTGCCCCGGCCACGCGCAGCTCTACGCCATGCAGCCGCACTCATACCGCGACCTGCCGATCCGCTATTCCGAGCCGGGGCTGCTGCATCGCAACGAGCCCAGTGGGACCCTGCACGGGCTCTTGCGGACACGCAACTTCGCCCAGGATGACGCCCACATCTTCTGTGCCGAGGACCAGATCCAGGACGAGGTCGCGGCGTGCCTGGAGTTCGCGTTTGCGACCTACGCGATCTTCGGTTTTGATGTCCGCCTCGAGCTCTCGACTCGGCCCGAGCAGCGGCTCGGCTCCGATGAGCTCTGGGACCGCAGCGAGGGAGCGTTGATGGCGGCGCTCGAAAGCCATGGGCTCAGCTACGACCTCAACCCGGGCGACGGCGCCTTCTATGGCGCCAAGATCGACATGCACGTGACCGACAGCCTCGGCCGCTCGTGGCAGCTCGGCACCGTGCAGCTCGACTACCTGATGCCCGAGCGCTTCGGCCTCGTCTACACCGGCGCCGATAACACCGAGCATCAGCCGGTCATGATCCACCGGGCGCTGATGGGCTCCTACGAGCGGCTCATCGGGATCCTGCTCGAGCACACGGGCGGGGAGCTGCCCGTCTGGCTGAGTCCCGTCCAGGCGCTCGTGCTGCCGATCTCCGACCGTCATCTCAACTACGCCACACAGGTTCGAGGCGAGCTGGTAGCCGCCGGGCTGCGGGTTGAAGTCGACGACCGCACCGAGTCGGTGTCGCGCAAGATTCGCGACGCCGAGCTGCGCAAGGTCCCCTTCATGCTGATCGTCGGCGACCGCGAGCAGGAGGGTCACCAGGTCAGCGTCCGCGAGCACCAGTCCGGTGATACGGGTTCGGTGTCGGTGAGCGACTTCGCCGCCCAGCTCGACGAGCTGGTCAAAAGTCGTGCCCAGCGCTGATTTCGCCGCTATACTCGCCCTCGTTGATCCGAACGCAATACACACGGCCCGGCACCGTTTGACCCATCGCCGCGCTTCTAACTAGTGCCGGTTCCGCGCAGATTTGACCGGCGCCCGCCCGAGCGGGACCAGACTCGGATCAACGACCGCATCCGGGTCCCCGAGGTGCGGCTCGTCGGCGAGGACGGCAAGCAGATTGGCGTTATCCCGACCTCGGAAGCGCTCGCCTACGCGCAGGAGCGTGACCTCGACCTGGTCGAGGTGGCTCCCGATGCCCGTCCGCCCGTCTGCCGGGTGCTCGACTACTCGAAGTACAAGTACGAGCAGGTCCAGAAGCAGAAGGCGGCGCGCAAGCATCAGCAGCAGATCAACATCCGGGAGATCAAGTTCCGGCCCAAGATCGCCCAGAACGATTACGACACCAAGAAGGGCCACGTCCGACGCTTTCTGCTCGGCAAGGACCGCGTGAAGGTGACGATCATGTTTCGCGGCCGCGAGGTCACCCATCCCGAGCGCGGGACCGCGCTGCTGACGAAGCTCGCCGAGGAGCTGTCCGAGATCGCCGTGGTCGAGCAGACCCCGCTGCAGGACGGGCGCAACATGACGATGATGTTGGGGCCGTCCAAGACGGTTCTGTCCGGCGAGGCCGAGGGTTCAAAGCCGCCGACCGATGAGGCCGCCGCGGCCGAGTCGCGTAGCGGTAACCGGCACCGCAACGGCGCAGGCACGGAAACCGCCGAGCCCGCCGGGGGCGCGGCCAAGGGCCGCCCCGATGTCGCCAACGGCGCCGGCACGGGCGCTCCCGAGCGGGCAGCCGAGCCCGCGCCCAGCGACGCCCCCGCCTGATCGTCCGGAGGCGCCGTCCGCGCGCCCTGACCGCTGCACTGCGATCCGCCCCGGCCGCCTGGCTTCGGTCTGCTTTACTGCTCTGTCGCGATGCCGAAGATGAAAACCCACTCGGGCGCCAAGAAGCGCTTTAAGCTGACCGCCACGGGCAAAGTCCGGGGTCGGCACTCCTTCACGAGCCACATCCTCGAGAAGAAGTCGCCCAAGCGCAAGCGTCATCTCGGCCAGCCCGCGGCCATCGCCAAGGTCGACGAGAAGGCCGTCAAGACCCTGCTCGGGGCCAAGCGCAAGTCAGTCGTCCGGGCCGAACGCTCATGACCCGCGTCAAGCGTTCACTGCACGCGCGTAAGAAGCGCCGCGCGACCCTGAAGATGGCCAAGGGCTACCGGGGCGACGCCAGCCGTCATTACCGGACCGCCAAGGAGGCGGTGCTCAAGGCCGATCAGTACCGCTACCGGGACCGGCGCAACCGCAAGCGCGACTTCCGCCGTCTGTGGATCACCCGCATCAACGCCGCCGCGCGTCAGAACGGCCTCTCCTACTCGCAGTTCATGCACGGCCTGCAGACCGCGGGCGTCGAGCTGGATCGCAAGATCCTGGCCGACATGGCCGTTCATGACGCCGACACCTTCCGACGCTTTGCCGAGCGCGCCCGTGAGGCGCTGGCTGCCGGCTGAGCATCCAGCCGCACACCAGCACCGCCATCCGGGCGCCGCTCCACTGGAGCCGGCGCCTTTTTTTATTCCATGACCATCACCAGCATCCACAACGAGAAGCTCAAGGAAATCCGCAAGCTCACCCGCCAGCGGAAGGCCCGGGACCGAACCGGGCGGTTCGTGGCCGAGGGCGAGGATCTGCTGGCCGCGGCCGACGCGGCCGGGTGGGTTGCGGTCGAGCGCCTGTGCGCGACCGGAAGCGGCCTCGCGGGCCTCGAGGTCGACCCCGAGTTGCTGGCCGGCGCCTCGACACTCGGTTCGGGGACCCGGACACTGGCCATCTACGAGGAGCGCTGGGCGGTGGAGCCCGCCGGTCCGCTGTGCGTTTACCTGCACGGCGTCGCTGATCCGGGCAACGTCGGCACGGTGCTGCGCTCCGCCCAGGCTTTCGGTGCCGATTCCGTGGTCCTCGGCCCGGGTAGCGCCGATCCCTTCTCACCCAAGGCCGTACGGGCCAGCATGGGGGCGATCTTCACGACCGCGGTGGCCCGCGTTTCCGATTACGCGGCGCTACCGGGACCAACCGTGGCCCTGGTCGCGGGCCAGGGGCCGCCGCTGCACTCACTCGGGCTCACGGCGGCCACGCTGCTGATCGGGGCCGAGCGCGAGGGTCTGCCGGAGGAGCTCGTGGCCGCAGCCGATCACGTGGCTCGGATTCCGATTGCCAGCCATTCGCTGAACGCCGCTATGGCCGCGACGGTTGCCCTCTACGAGATAACTAGGATCCGGCCGGCATGAGCGAGACCACTGACCGCATCGCGCAGCTTGAGGCCGAGGGACTCGCCGCCATCGCCGCCGCCACCGGCACCGAGGCGCTGGAGGAGATTCGGATCCGCCTTCTGGGGCGCAAGGCCGAGCTTCCCAACCTGCTGCGCGGCGTCGCCCAACTCGCGCCCGAGGAGCGGGCGGCCGTCGGCAGGGCCGCCAACCAGGCGCGCCAGCGGCTCGAGGCGGCAATCGAGGCCCGCGGTGGGGACCTGGCCCGGGCCGAGCTCGACGCCCGCCTGGAGCAGGACCGCATCGACGTCACGCTCCCGGGCGACCCGCTGCCCGCCAGCGGTCGGCTGCACCTGATCACGGCCACTTGGCGCGAGATCGAGGATGTCTTCATCGGCCTCGGCTTCAACGTCGCCGAGGGGCCCGAGGTGGAGACGGTTCACTACAACTTCGACGGGCTGAACTTCGACACCACGCATCCATCGCGGCTGATGACCGACACCTTCTATGTCGGCGACCGCGAGTCGGTCGACATCTTCGATCCCGAGGCGGCGCTGCTCCGCGTCCACACCTCACCGGTCCAGCTTCGGGCGATGGAACAGCAGCCACCGCCGCTGTACATCGTGATGCCCGGCCGCGTATACCGGCTTGACTCCGACGCCACCCACACGCCCCAGTTTCATCAGGTCGAGGGGCTGGCCGTCGACGAGGGCGTGACGCTGGCCGATCTCCAGGGCACGCTTTTGACCTTCGCGCGCGCCGTGTTCGGAGACGAGCGCGAGGTGCGGATGCGCCCGCACTTCTTCCCCTTCACCGAGCCGAGCGTCGAGGTCGACGTGTCCTGCTTTAACTGCACCGCCGGCGTGACCGCCGACGGACGGCGATGCCCGCTCTGCAAGGGCACGGCCTGGATCGAGATCCTCGGCGCGGGCATGGTCGACCCCAACGTGTTCGCCGAGGTGACGGAGTACGGCTACGACCCCGAGCGCACCCAGGGCTTCGCGTTCGGGATGGGTATCGAGCGGATCGCGATGCTCAAGCACGGCGTGCCCGACCTGCGGCTGCTGTACGAGAACGACATCCGCGTCCTGGAGCAGTTCTAGTGCGTTCCGACCACCCCACCGCGATGGGCAGGCGCTGATGCGGGTTCCCGTGGCGTGGCTTCACGAATACTGCCGGCCGGACCTCGACACCGACGCTCTTGCCAACCGTCTGGCCATGACCGGTACCGAGGTGGAGCGGGTCGAGCATTACGGCGTCGATGCCCTCGAGCAGTTCGTGGTCGGCAGGGTCCTCACCGCCGATCAGCATCCCGACGCCGATCGGCTGCGGGTGTGCACCGTCGACGTGGGGGAGGGCGAGCCGAGCCAGATCGTCTGCGGTGCCCCGAACGTAGCGGCCGGACAGACCGTGGCCGTGGCCAAGCCCGGCGCGATCATGCCCGACGGCACCAAGCTCAAGGTCGCCAAGCTCAGGGGCCAGGCGTCGCACGGGATGATCCTGGCCGAGGACGAGGTCGGGATCGGCACCGAACACGACGGGATCATGGTGCTCGGTGACGACGGGCTGACACCGGGCGAGCCGCTGCGCGAGGTGCTCCCGATCGCCACCGACGTGCTCGAGCTCGAGATCACCCAGAACCGGCCCGACTGCCTGGGCATCTACGGGGTGGCCCGCGAGGTGCACGCCGCCACCGGGGCGTCGCTGGCCCCACCGCCGTGGAGTCAGGACCCCGGCTCGCCCGGCGATCTCGACGCCGTCCGGATCACTGTCGAGGACCCCGACCTGTGCCCGCGCTTCACCGCGCGAGCGTTCGAGAACGTTCGCATCGGCCCCTCGCCGCGCTGGCTGAAGGCGCGGCTGATGGCCTCCGGCCAGCGACCGATCTCCAACGTCGTCGACATCACCAACTACGTGATGCTCCTGACCGGCCAGCCGCTTCACGCCTTCGACCTCGACCGCGTGGCGGGCGCCGAGCTGACCGTCCGCCGGGCCAAGGCCGGCGAGCAGATGGAGACTCTCGACGGGCAGACGCGCGTGCTCAACGAGGAGACGGTCCTGATCGCCGACGCCGACGGCCCGACGTCGATCGCCGGCATCATGGGCGGCGCCCGCTCCGAGGTCGGGGCGCAGACCACGCGCGTGCTGATGGAGGCCGCCAACTGGAACGGCCCCAACATCCATCGCACTTCTTTAAGGCTGGGCCTGCGCACCGAGGCCTCGGGCCGCTTTGAGAAGCAGCTCGAGCCCGAGCAGGCGATGGACGCCCAGGCCGTGGCCACGCAGCTGATGATCGAGCTGTGCGACGCCCGCCTGATCCCGGGCACGATCGACATCGGGGGGCCGGGGGCGCCCCCGGCCACGATCCGTCTGCGTGACGCGCGCGTCGCCGGCCTGCTCGGGCTCGAGATCCCGCGTCAGCGCAGCGCCGAGATCCTCCGGGCGCTCGAGTTCACCGTCGCCGAGGTCCCCGATGGCCTGGACGTCACCGTACCCCCGTTCCGGCGCGCCGACGTGACGCGCGAGGCCGATCTGATCGAGGAGGTCGCCCGGCTCGGGGCGCTCGAGCAGCTGCCCGCCACGCTCCCGCCGCGCCACGGCGCGTCGGGACGCCTGACCCGCGAGCAGCGCCTTCGCCGGCGCGCATCCGACGCGCTGGCCGCCCAGGGCCTGCATGAGACGGTCGGCTGGAGCTTCGTCGCCGCCGAGCAGGCCGAGCGCCTGCGGATCGGCGAGCGGTCGTTCGTGGCCCTCGCCAATCCGATGTCGCGCGAGCAGGCCCGGTTGCGGACCGTCCTGATCGGTGGCCTGCTCGAGGCGATACGCGGCAACCGCTCGCGGGGAGCAGGCGCCATCCGCCTGTTCGAGGCCGGCGCGGTCTACCTGCCCAGCGATCAGCTCCTGCCGCGCGAGCCGTACCGGATCGCCGCCGCCGTGACTGGCCCGGTCCGCCGGCCGACCTGGCGCGAGCAGGCTCCGCCGACCGCTGATTTCTTCACCGCCAAGGGCGTTTTGGGCGGTCTGCTCGAAACCCTGCACGCGCCGTGGACGGTGACGCCCGGCGCCCCCGAGCCCTTCCTGCATCCCGGGCGAGCGGCCGAGGTTCTGGTCGCCGGTCAGCCCGCGGGCTGGGTGGGGGAGATCCACCCGCAGGTCGCCGGCGCATGGGACCTCAGCGATCCCGTGGCCGCCTTCGAGATTGATTTCGCGACCGTCGTCGCCGCCGTATCAGACCCCGAATACACCGACGTGACGAGCTTCCCCGACGTCCGCGAGGACCTGGCCGTGATCGTGCCCGACTCGGTCACCGCCGCCGAGGTCGTGGCCACGGCGCTGAGCGCGGGCCAGCCCTTGCTGATGACGGCCGAGGTGTTCGATGTCTACCGCGACGCAGAGCGGATCGGGGCCGGCAACGTGTCGCTGGCCCTGCGGCTCGTGTTCCGGGCCCCCGATCGCACGCTGACTGATCAGGAGGTGGCTGGGCGGCGGCGCCGGATCTCCGCCGCGCTCGCCGAACACCTCCAGGGCCACGTCCGTGAGTCCTGAGTCAAACCCGCGAGTGGCCGTGTTCGGGGCCGCCGGCTATGCCGGGGCGCTGTGTGCGCGGCTCGTGCAGCGCCACCCCACGTTCGTGCTGAGGACGGTCACCTCGCGCTCGGACGTCGGGCGACGCCTGGACGACCTCTACCCCCACCACCGGGTGCCCCTCGTGCTCGAGGAGTTCGACCTCGACCGCCACAGTGACGTCGACGCGGCGATCGTCGCCTACCCCCACGGCGCCGCGGCCGAGGTCGTGGCGGCCCTGGTCACCCGCGGCGTCCGTGTCGTCGATCTGAGCGCTGACTTCCGGCTTCGGGACGCCGGCGTCTATGCCGAGTGGTATCGGGACCATCCCAGTCCCGAACTGATCGCCGACGCCGTCTACGGCCTGCCGGAGTTCTACCGCGAGCAGATCCCCGACGCGCAGATCGTCGCCAACCCCGGCTGTTATCCGACCGCCACGCTGCTCGCGCTCGCACCGCTGGCCGCCGCGGGACTGATCGGCGACGTGATCGTCGACGCCAAGTCCGGCGTCTCCGGAGCCGGGCGCGCGCCCACCGACAAGACCCATTTCGTGACCGTCGATGAGAACGTCAGCGCCTACGGGGTGGCCGGCCACCGCCACACCCCGGAGATCGAGCAGGAGCTGGCCGTGCTTGGCGCTGACGTGCGGATCACGTTCACGCCACATCTGCTGCCCCTCGATCAGGGGGAGCTCGTCAGCTGTTACGTGACTCCGACCAATGGGGGACCGCGAGACGCTAAATCGCTTTTCGAGGATTTCTATGCCGATGAGCCCTTTGTCGAGGTGTCCGACCGGCCGCCCGGCGTGCGCGACGTCCGCGAAACCAACATCTGCCGCCTCTCGGTCCACACCGACGAGCGCACCGGCCGCCTGATCGCCTTCGCGGCAATCGACAACCTGTGGAAGGGAGCAGCCTCGCAGGCGGTCCAGAACCTGAATCTCATGTTCGGGCGACCGGAGGGGGAGGGGATCGCATGAGCCCCGGCTTCTTCAACAGTCGCTGGATCGAGCCCCTGGACCACGTCACCGAGCTCGACGGAGTCGGTCTCGCTC
>DASXHG010000354.1:0-2036 GCA_036488625.1 Solirubrobacteraceae bacterium
TGGTCGCGCGGGCCAGCGCGTCGGTCGGGTTCAGCGCGAACGTGGCCGCGAGCGCGGCCGCGCCCTTGCCCAGCGCTTGGCGACGGGACATCCCGCCCGCGAGGCCGCGGGCAATCGTGTCGAGGGCACCCTCGTTTGCCATGACTACTTGCGAAACCCCACGATGAGCGGGTTATCGGCAGCGATGCCCAGAAACCTGAGCGGCGCTACGACGACTCCGCTTGGCACTCCACCGTGGAGAGTGCCAGCCAACTCAGCTATATTCTCATCCGCTATGCCGATCTACGAATACCGGTGCGAAGACGGTCACAACTTCGACGTACGGCAGAGTTTCTCCGATGATCCGGTGACCACCTGTGAGGTCTGCGGCGGCCCGGTTCAGCGGGTCTTTCGCCCCGTCGCCGTCCACTTCAAGGGCTCGGGCTTCTACAACACCGATTACGGGACGCGCAAGCGCTCGCGTGAGATGAAGGAAGCCGCCAAGAGCGACGCCAAGTCCGACAGCGCGAGCAAGGACAGCTCCAAGTCAGAGAGCTCGAACGGCTCAAAGTCCGACAGCTCCAGCAGCAGCAGCGGCTCGGACAGCAGCGCCAAGAAGTCCGAGAGCAAGGCCTCCTAGGCTCGCTCCCGAGCGCGGGGGCCTCAGTCCGCGTCCGGCGCTCGTCGCCCGTGGTGGGGCGTCCGGCTGGCCCCCGGCGGCTAGCCGTTGGTGAGCTTGTTGACGGCGCGGCGAATCGCCGCCTGCCCGGCCGCCGACTGCGGGTCTGAGATCGGCAGATGGTTCTGACCCAGGATCTGGGTCGGGGCCGAGCCGCCGATCTCCGCGGCCACGAACAGGCTCATCATCGTCAGCGGTCCCATGTCGGTGCGCAGCGTCTTGGGCGCGTACCACGACGCCCAGGGCAGGTGGAAGAAGCTCGTCGGGGAGAGCAGCTTGGACTTGATCGAGTTGAGGATCTTCTGCTGGTAGCCCTCGCGGGTCAGGTCGTTGCTGGCCGCGTTGCAGGTGTTCTCGCGGGTGCGGGCCAGCGTCAGCGCGTCGCGTCCGTCGAGGTGGTGGGTCCCCGGACGCAGGTTCAGCGAGAAGCCGCCGTTCTTGACGCCGCCGCTGATCGTCGAGCAGATCCGGCCCGTCTTCACGTCCACGCCGCCGATCGCGTCGATGAACTTGGGGAAGTTGGCCAGGTTGATGACGATCAGGTGGTTGATCTGGATGCCCGTGAACCGCTCGACCGTGCGAATCGCCAGGGCCGGGCCGCCGTAGGCATAGGCGGCGTTGATCTTGGACAACCCGACTCCGGGGATGTCGGCCATCGTGTCGCGGGGGATGGAGAGCCGGCGCGAGGTCCCGCCGCCGATCCGCCACAGCATGATCGTGTCCGAGCGGCTGCCCTTGTCGTTGGTGTTGGCGCCGCCCTCGTGCGTTCCCTTGGGGCGCTGATCGGTGCCGAGCACGAGCACGTTGTCAGCCCCGAGGAGCATGTTTGACCCCGGGTGCAGGGCATTCTGGACCGAGTTGGGGAGGCTGCCGCTCTCCTGCTCGGCGCTGATGAAGAACAGAACTGCGGATAGCGCCACCCAGGCGATGATCAGCAGCACGACCCATTTGATGACCCGCCGGGGCGTGATCGGGCCCCGGAAGCGACCGCGCCCGCCCCGACTGCGGCCCGGCTTCTGGCCGTTGCCGCCTCCGCCGCCTCCGGCGAGAGCCACGTCATCCTCGCCCCGCAGGCGAGACCGCAGGCCGCGCGGACCCGAGCGGTAGACCTTGTAGGGGGCGTCGCCGCCCGAAGCGCCGCCGCGGCCGGAGCCGCCGCGGCCAGAGCCACCACCGCGACCGCCGGGCGGGGACGCGGGACCATCGCCCGAACCGCCGCGGTACACGCGGTAGGGCGGGTCCTGACTCGAAGCGGGGTTAGCTGGTTCCTTGGCCATCGTCGTTCGTTGTGCACTGCATATAGTGACCGCATGCCGGAGCGGCGCACCATCGGCGTCGACCTCGGGGGGACGAAGCTGCTGGCCGGCGCCGTTGACCC
>DASXHG010000356.1:0-3546 GCA_036488625.1 Solirubrobacteraceae bacterium
CGCCCCAGAAGCAGCCGGCGGCGAAAGTCGCGCGCTGTGCGCCGTCGGGGCGGCCCGAGGTGCCGGGGAGGTCGTTGGGCAGATGGGTCATAGGGTCCTTTCGGTCAAATCGAAAACGCATTCACCTCAATAGACCCTCGGGACGCCCGAAACGGTTCGCACGGGCGGCCGCGATTGGGAGCTCTGAATCCAGCGGCGGCCGGACTTGCTCAATAGACGGGGATGGGGCTTTTCGCGGTCGTATCGAGCCCGTATTGGACGCCGTGGTACTGCATATAGCCCGCGTAGCCTAGGTCGAGAGCAAATAACGCCACGACGGTCAGGAGCGCGAGGCGACGGCGGTGCTCGACGACCGAAGCGGCCGCGACATAGATGACCGGAGCGGCGAGGAAGATGACCCGCCCGGCATCGAAGGACACCGTCATCGCGATGACGCACAGGCCGACCAGAACGAGGCCCCGCCGCGCGAAGGGAAGGCTTCTGAGCGCGAACGGCGCCACCAGCCATAGCGGACCGAACGCGTACGCAGCCCGCTTGAGCTCGTCGACGGTCAGCACTTTGCGAAAGACATCAAGCCGGGCCTTGAGAAACGGCCCGCCGTACCCGGGCGTGTACTGGCCTCCCACGGCGGGGATGGCAGCCCGCAGGAACACGTAGCCGGCAATCGGAGCCGCCGCCACCAGCGCGACGTCACGCAGCGCCGAGCGGTCGATGAGCCGCTGTGCCCAGACTGCGTAGGCGAACGGGATCAAGAACAGGCTGGTCTCTTTGACGGCCACGCCGATCAGGATCGTCAACGCCAGGGCCAGCTTCTGGCGGCGAACGATGAACAGGCAACCCAGGACCATGACGAGGATCGTCTCGGGGTCGATGCTCCGCCCATTGCGGAGCAGGACGACGAGCAGATTCGGAGAGACCGCGAAACCGATCGCCAGTGCGGCCCCGAGTCGGGCCGAGACCCCGAAATCGACCAGGAGAACGTAGAGCGCTGCGCCGCTGGCGCCGATCGCGAGGAGCGCGAGCAGTTGGAAGGAGACGACCTGTGAGAAGGGCAGGACGTGCACGAGCCAGGGCACGGCGATCCGGTCGGCGTAGGGGAAGCTGTGCGGGCCACCGGGGTGAGTGGCCATGCGCACGTAGAACGGCTCATCGCCGGTGATCCCCCGTTCGTGTCGCAGGACCGCGTCGGCCAGCCCGGCTACCAGCAGGCAGCACAGCCCCACAAGCGGCCACGGGAACGGCCGCGTCCCCCACCCTCGAGCACGCAGTGGTCTGGCGGCGACCCCAACAGTCGTGGTCATCGCCGAAGCGTTCTTCCCGAAGACGACACGCAGCGACAACGGTAGCGACGGTCTGCCCGGCCACCCGGCTTTCGGCTAGCCGCGACGCTCGAGCTCGCTGATCCGGTCCAGGAGTTCGCACACGAGCGCGGCGCCCGCGTAGTTGAGCCCGAGGTCCCGGCGTAGCCGCTCCGCGCGCGCCACCCGCGCGGCACTGCTCGGGTCAAAGCGCGGGGCCTGGGCGGTCGCAGCCGGGTGTGGCTCGAGCAGGCCGAACTCCAGGTAGCGCCGCACATGG
Source organism: Solirubrobacteraceae bacterium (assembly GCA_036488625.1). Lineage (GTDB taxonomy): Bacteria > Actinomycetota > Thermoleophilia > Solirubrobacterales > Solirubrobacteraceae > Palsa-465. Next base: position 1,579 of record DASXHG010000356.1, read on the forward strand.
ACGATCTTGACCCCCGCCCGCCTGGCGACGACGGTCAGCTCGACAGCCTCCTCCGAGGCGGGGTCACGTCCAGCCGGCCCGGTTTCCCTGTCTGCGTTCATCTTCAACCCCCCCGCGGGTCAGGGCCTGAGGCTTCGGCGAGCTGCTCGTAGAGCTCGCGCTCGCGGTCGGACAACTCCTTCGGTACGACGATTTTGACGACTGCGTGGAGATCTCCGCTGCCGCCACCGCGTTTGGGAAATCCCCGTCCGCGGAGCCGCAGCCGCCGACCGCTCGGCGACCCCGCGGGCACGCGGACACGCGCAGTGCCGGTCGGGGTCTCGACCGCGACGGTCGCCCCGAGTGCGGCTTCGGACGGTGTGATTGGGAGGTCAACGTCAAGATCGTCATCGCCGCGACGGCGAAAACGCGGATGGGGCTTCAGCGCGACCCGCAGGAACAGATCGCCAGGCGGACCCCCGTCGCGCCCGTCGCCCCCCTGCCCCGCGAGGCGGATCAGCTGGCCGTCACGCACTCCGGCGGGGAAGTTGACAGTGACCTCACGGCCGTCCAGCGTCAACCGCCGCCGACCGCCGGCCAGCGCGTCCTCGAGCGAGAGTTCGAGGAGCGCCTCCCGATCTCGGCCGCGCAGGGGCCCGCTGGGCCGGCCCGCTCGCGCACCGAACAGCGCCTCGAATAGGTCATCGCCGAACTCCATGCGGGTGCCGTCGCCGAACCCTTGTTGGCTGAAGAAGTCCTCAAAGCTCTCCTCCGGCGCCTCGTGCTCGGCTTCACGCCAGCGGGCGCCAAGGCGGTCGTAACGTTCCCGTTTTTCGGCGTCAGACAGAACCTCGTACGCCTCGCCGACCTCCTTGAAGCGCTCCTCGGCGTCGCTGTCGGAGTTCAGGTCCGGGTGGTACTTGCGCGCCAGCTTGCGGTAGGAGCGCCGGATCGTGTCGGCGTCAGCGTCGCGCGGAACGCCCAGCACCTCGTAGTAGTCCGTGTAGCTCAGCGGCATCGGTGATCAAATCCTCGCTCAGACGGGTCGGGGTCTGCGGTATCCGCCCGACGCGCCCACGGTTGCACAGATCATCGCGATCATGCGCACACCATGCCGTCGCCGGGTGCGTGACAGGACGGGTTGGGCGTTCTACGCTCGGAGCATGGCCATCATCGCCTGCCCGAGCTGTGGAGCACGCAACCGCGTCGGACCGATCGCTTCGGGATTTCCTCGCTGCCCGCGATGCAAGTCGGAGCTCCCGTGGGTGGTCGATGCCGACGCGCAGACGTTCGAGGCCGAAGTGAACGCCTCGGTGCCCGTCGTCGTCGACTTCTGGGCCGCGTGGTGTGGACCCTGCCGGATGATCTCGCCCGTGCTCGAAGATCTGGCCGGGCGGCACGCCGGACACCTTAAGATCGTCAAGGTCGACGTCGACGCCAACCCCACACTCGCCGAGCGCTTTGGCGCCCAGTCGATCCCGCTGCTAGTGGTCTTCCGCGACGGGAACGAAATCGACCGGATCGTCGGCGCGCTTCCACGCGCGGCGCTCGAGCAGCGGCTCGGGCCGGTGCTCGCCAGCTGAACATCGGCCGGCGTGTCCCGGACACGGTGGCCCAGCTACGCGCACGTGACTCGAGCACCCCCCTGAGTCATGCTGTAGCCGGGATGAGCGCAGAGTCGCTATCGATTCTCTCTTCCGGAGAGCGGTTGTTGGGCCGGGAACGCGAGCGCGACGCAATCGACCGGCTGCTGTCCGCCGCACGCGAGGGGCGCGGCGGCGTGTTGGTGGTGCACGGGGAGCCCGGCGTCGGCAAGACCGCGCTGCTCGAGTACGCGGTCGAGGCGGCACCAGTGTTTCGGATCGCCCGGACCTTCGGGGTCGAGGCGGAGATGGAGCTGCCTTTCGCGGCCGTCCAGCAGCTGTGTTCGTCGTTTTTCGACCTCAGAGAGCGGTTGCCGCCGCCCCAGCACGCCGCGCTTGACGTCGC
>DASXHG010000382.1:0-3011 GCA_036488625.1 Solirubrobacteraceae bacterium
CATCGCCTGGGCATCCAGGCCTTCGAGCCGGTGCTCGTCGAGGGCAAGGCGATCCAGGTTCATCCCCTGGTCTGCCACGCCTTCAACGCCGACTTCGACGGCGACCAGATGGCAGTCCACCTGCCGCTGTCCGCCGAGGCCCAGGCCGAGGCCCGGATCCTCATGCTGTCGGCCAACAACATCCTCTCGCCGGCCCACGGCGCCCCGCTGGCCACGCCCGCTCAGGACATGGTCCTTGGTGCCTACTACCTGACCTACGGTCCGGAGGGCAAGGCGCTGGATGACATCGATCCCTCAGCGCAGGACCTGCGCCCGCACGTGTTCCGAACCGCCCAGGAGGCGGAGTGGTCCTACGAGCACCGGGTCGTCGGGCTCCACGACCTGGCCGAGTACCGGCCCGTGGGTCTCGAGGGCGGTCACCTGCTGACCACGGTCGGCCGGATCATCTACAACGACAAGATCGAGCGCGCGCTCCAGGAGGCACTGGGCGAGCAGTTTGACCCCACCGCGTACGAGTTCATCAACCGCTCGATGAAGAAGAAGGACACGACCAAGCTGGTCGATGACCTCGTGCAGCGTTACGGGGCGCCCTCGATCTCCCAGGTCCTGGACGCGTTCAAGGACGTCGGATTCGAGTACGCCACCCGTGCCGGTGTGACGATCTCCAAGAACGACGTGCAGACGCCGCCGTCCAAGGCCGAGATCCTGGGCCGCTACGAGCAGCAGTTGCTCGTCATCGAGGCTCAGTACGAGGACGGCGAGATCACGGAGGAGGAGCGTCACGAAGCGGTGACGGGACTCTGGGACCGCGCCACCAACGAGGTCGGCGAGGCGCTCTACGCGCACCTTGAGGAGATGAACCCCATCTTCATGATGGCCAACTCCGGTGCTCGTGGTTCCTTCAGCCAGATCCGCCAGCTGGCCGGCATGCGCGGCCTGATGGCCAATCCGAAGGGCGAGATCATCGAGCGTCCGATCAAGGCCAACTTCATGGAAGGCCTGACCGTGCTCGAGTACTTCATCTCGACCCACGGTGCCCGCAAGGGTCTGGCCGACACCGCGCTCCGTACCGCTGACTCGGGTTATCTGACCCGCCGGCTGGTCGACGTCTCCCAGGACGTGATCATCCGCGGCGAGGACTGCGGGACTGAGGAGTACATCGAGAGCCCGGTGTTCCAGCTCGAGATCGATCCCGAGACCCGGCGGCTGCGCCCGACCGAGGACATCAACACCGACCTCGTCGGCCGGATCGCCGCTGTCGATCTCAAGACCAAGCGCGGCCGGGTGATCGTCGAGCAGGGCAAGGAGATCGACCGTGCCGAGCTCGCCGACCTGGTCGAGACGTGGCGCGAGGACTCCGAGAAGGGCAACGTCGTCACCGTCCAGGTCCGCTCGGTGCTGAAGTGCGAGGCCCCGACCGGGGTCTGCCAGGCGTGTTACGGCCGCTCGATGGCGACCGGCAATCTGGCCCAGATCGGCGACGCGGTGGGCATCATCGCCGCCCAGTCGATCGGCGAGCCCGGCACCCAGCTGACCATGCGTACGTTCCACACCGGCGGCGTCGCCGGCGCGGACATCACGCACGGTCTGCCGCGCGTCGTGGAGCTGTTCGAGGCCCGTCGTCCGAAGGGCCTGGCCAAGATGGCTCCCGTCGACGGCAAGGTGACGATCGAGGACTCCGACAAGGCGATCACAGTGGTCATCACCGACGAGGGTGGCGACGAGCACCGGGAGACGTTCCCGCGGCGCACGCTGCTCTACGTCGAGGACGGCCAGACTGTGACCGTCGGCCAGCAGCTCAACGAGGGCTCGCTGTACCCGCACGACCTGCTCGCCTTCGGCGGCAAGACGCCGGTGCAGCGCCGGACCAACACCGAGCTGTACCTCGTGCGCGAGGTCCAGGAGGTCTACAAGTCCCAGGGCGTCGACATCAACGACAAGCACATCGAGCTCATCGTTCGCCAGATGCTCAAGAAGGTCCGCGTCGACCAGAAGGGCGACACGGAGTTGCTGCCCGGTCAGTTCGTGGACCGCAACGAGTACGCCAAGATCAATCAGGCCGTGATCGATGCCGGTGGCGAGCCGGCGCAGTCTGAGGAGATCATCCTCGGAATCACCAAGGCCTCGCTGAACACGAACTCGTTCCTGTCGGCGGCCTCCTTCCAGGAGACGACCAAGGTCCTGACCGATGCTGCCCTCGAGGGCAAGATCGACCGGCTCAATGGTCTGAAGGAGAACGTGATCATCGGCAAGCTGATCCCGGCCGCCACGGGGCTGAAGCGCTACCGGCGGATCGAGATCGAGCCCTCCGAGCCGCTGCCGCGCGGGATCGACGAGGTCGGCTTGCTCGACCACGACGATCTGGCCGCCGAGCTCGGCCTTACCGACGGCGAGTCCCTGAGTGGGTTCGGCGGCGGCATCGAGGCCGACATCTCGGATCTCGAGAACCTCGGCAACGGCGGTTCGTCACTCGGTTTCGCTGAGGAGCTGGCTGACCTCGACGTCCCCTCGTCGGGCAACGGCGACTCGTCGGACAGCGAGTAATCGCGAGACCGGCCACAGGCCACCGCAGTTTGACAACGGCGCGCTCCCTCACTGGGGGCGCGCCGTTGGTGTTTTCGGGCTTGGTCTCGTTCGTGCCGTAACATCGTGAATCAGGATTCACGTCCGCCTCTCTTGCGGACGTGGTTCAGGATTCACGTCCGCCTCTCTTGCGGACGTGGTTCAGGATTCATGTCCGCAAGAGGGGAGAGCATCTTGGATCTGAACGACACGCCCGAGCAGGCTGCCTACCGCGCCGAGGCGCGTACGTGGCTGCAGGAGCACAAGTCCGAGGCCCCGCCCCGGTCGGGCTCGTTTCAGGATTCCGACTACATCGATTCGCGCCGGGTCTGGCAGCGCAAGCTGGCCGAGGCCGGCATGGCCGCCGTCACCTGGCCGGCCGAGGTCGGCGGACGCGGCCTGGGACCGATCGAGCAGGTCACCGTCAACCAGGAGATCGCTCGCGCTCA
>DASXHG010000391.1:0-7779 GCA_036488625.1 Solirubrobacteraceae bacterium
GGCGGCGAAGGTCTCCTCAAAGGTCGTGCGGATCTGCTTGTCGGTGTCGGCGATCAGCTTCTCGAGCTCGCGCAGGGCCGTCTCGAGGTCGGCGCGCTGCTCCTCGAGCTCCTCGACGTGAGCCAGCGCCTCGGCGTACTCGTCCTGGGCCAACGGGTTGACCGGCCCGAGCTGTTCACGGCGGCGGCCGATGCGCTCGAGCCGGCCGCGGAGCTCGTCTCGCCGGTCGGCGTCGAGGTCTGTCTCGGCGGGCTCGGCGGCGAGTTCGAGGCGGGCCGCGACCTGGGCCAGCTCGGCCTCGGCCTCGGCGGTCTGGTCACGAGCGCGCTGAAAATGGACCTCGGCGGTCGTCACGGCCTCGTTCTCCCCCTGCAGGCGGGAATGAAGCTTGGCCTCCTCCTGGGCGCAGGACCGGAGCTCCCCGGCGGCCTGCTCACCGGCGGCGCGGTCGGCCGCAAGCGCCGCCTCGAACACCTGGAGCTGCTCGGCGATCACGATCGCGGCCCGGTCGAGAACCTCGGTCACGGCGGCGATCGCCGGCGACAGCTCCTGGTCGCGGGTCACGGCCGCGTCGAGACGCTGCAGCTGAGCTTCGCGCTCGGCCCGCTCGCGCTGGACGCGGGCCAGCATCTGACGCTCGGCGTTGAGCTGGGCAGTGATCTGCGCTCTGCGTCCGGCGTTCGGTCCATCGTCGGGGGCGGCGCGCCGACGCTGTATCTGGGCGGCGATTCGCCGCTGCGCCTCGGCCGCCTCGTCCAGGCTGCGGACCGCCGCGCGGTGGGCAGCGGTCAGCTCGTGCCTCGCGCCATCGGTGGCCGCGGCCACCTCGGTCGCCTCAGCCAGCCGGCCGCGGGCGTCGTGCTCGCGCTGGACGGCGGCGGCGCTGTCGCGGAGCAGCTGCTCGCGCCGGTTGCGCTCCTCCAGGACGCGTTCCTCGCCCACGGCCGGCGTCTGGCGAAGCTCGCGGGTGCGGGTCGACCAGACGCGTCCTGAGCGGCTGACGGCCACGCCGTCGAAGTCCGGCGGCAGGCCGTCGAGATCCTCAACCACCCAGGTGCAGCTGAGCAGCCGGCGGGCGAGATCCAGGGCTCCCGCCTCACCCCGGACGTGATCGAGTAGCCGCTCGGCCCCCTCGGGCCCCGGCCGCTCGCGCTCATCACTCGCCGTCCCCAGCACCAGGGTGCGGCCGCCGTCGGCGCCGGCCCGATCGAGGAGGGCAGCGCCATCGGTCAGATCGCCGACGACCGCGGCCCGAAGCCGTCCATCGAGGGCCGCCGCCAGCGCGAGCTCGTAGCCGGAATCGGCCTCGAGCTCGTCGGCCAGCGAGCGTCCACCGCCCGGAGACCCCGCCTGGTGGCGGAGAAACTGGTTGACCCCGGCCAGCTCGCCGCCGACCCGAGCCGCCTCACGGCGGGCCGCCTCGACGGCCCGCTCGGCCTCGCGAACGGCGGCGCGAGCGGCCTCGGACCGCTCCTCAGCACGGTCGCGATCGAGCTTGGCCTGCTCGACGGCCGCGCGCTGGGCCTCGTGCGCCGCCTCGGCCTCGTCCGCAGCACCGGCCAGGGCCTCGAGCTGACGGGCGAGCTCGGCCTCGCGGTCGCGGTCCAGCCCGGCCAGCTCCTCACCCAGCGTGGCGATCCGCGCCTCGGCCTCGGGATCCGGCGCGTCCTGAGCAGCGGCGGCGCGCAGGCTCTCGAGCAGCGCGACCGACCGGGCCAGCCGGCGCTGCACGGCGGCGGCAGCGGAGCGGGTGGCCTCGGCCCGGTAGCCGACCCGTTCAGCGGCCGACCTCACGGCGTAGGAGCGGCGCGAGAGCTCCTCGCGATGGGCGCTGCGGGCGGCCAGTGCCTCCTCGGCGGCCTCGCGCCGCTGCGCCACAAGCTTCAGTTCCTGTTCCAGCTGGGCCCGGCGGGCCCGGACCTCAGCCGCGGCCGTCCCGGCCTCGGCCAGCGCCCGGCTGCGCGTCCGCAGACCGTCGCGGGCCAGCTCCCAGCGAATCTCCAGCGCCTGGCGCTCGAGCCGGGCGTGGAGCTCGGCCGCCTCGGCCTGGCGCTTGAGCGGGCGCAGCCGCGAGCGCGCCTCGCGCTCCACGTCGAGCGCGCGGTCGAGGTTGTCCTGGGTCCGGGTCAGCTTGAGCTGGGCGCGCCGCCGCCGCTTGCGGTGCTTGCCGAGGCCGGCCGCCTCCTCGATCAGGAGGCGACGGTCACGGGGCTTGGAGGTGACGATCGACTCCACGCGGCCCTGCGAGATGACCGAGTGCATCTCCTTGCCCAGGCCGGTATCGGACAGCAACTCGACGACGTCGACGAGGCGGCAGCGGGCGCCGGCCAGGCGGTACTCGCCCTCGCCGTTGCGGTCCAGCCGGCGGTAGATGGAGATCTCAGACGCCCCCAGGGCCAGCGAGCCCTCGCTGTCGTCCAGGACGAGCTCGACCTCGGCATGGCTGGACGCCCGGCGGCCCGGCGCGCCACCGAAGATCACGTCCTGCATGGACTGGCCGCGTACGTTGCCGGGCGACTGCTCGCCCAGCGCCCACAGAACAGCGTCGGTGACGTTCGATTTCCCGGAGCCGTTGGGACCCACGATCACGCTCACGCCGGGCCCGAACTCGAGCTTTGTCCGGTCGGGAAAGGACTTGAAGCCCTTGACGATGATCGACTTCAGATACACGTGGCGGCGTCTCCGGGCCTCATTTGCGGATCGACTCCAGGGCGGCCTGGGCGGCGAGCTGCTCGGCATCCTTCTTGCTGCGGCCCACCCCGCTGCCGATCGCCACCCCGCCGACCGCCGCGTCGACGGTGAACGTGCGGTCGTGCGGCGGGCCCTGCTCCTGCACGACGGCGTAGGTCACGATCTCCCCCCGGCGGGCCAGCCGCTCCTGCAGAGCCGACTTGTAGTCGACCGGGTTCTCGAGCGCATCCTCGATCTCCGGCGTGAATGCCGCCACCACTGCCTCGGCCGTGACCCCGTAGCCGAAGACCAGATAGACAGCGCCGATCACGGCCTCGATGACCGAGGCCAGCACCCGCTCGGTGCTGATCAGTGCCTCCACCCCACTCCGGGCCTCCGGCGGCGCCGCGGCCCGCAGGCGGTCGGGAACCCCGAGCCGCTCGGCCACGACGCGACACGACCGCCCCGAGACGGCCTGGGCGCGGATCTTGGTCAGCCGGCCGGGGCCGTAGAGATCGGCATCGAGGCGCGGGAACAGGTGGGTTGTGACCGCCAGCGCGAGCACGCTGTCGCCCAGGAAGGCGAGCCGCTCGTAGGAGTCCGCCCGTCGCGGCGTCCACGACGAGTGGGTGAACACCGCCCGGCCCAGGTCGGGGGGCAGCTGGTCGAGAAGCTCGCGCAGCGCAAGCTCCGGGGCAATCGAAGTCGCCGGCCGATCGGTCAGAGACGAACCGGGCTCCGGGATCGAGCTCACTCAGCGTCGGCGCCCTGGCTCGAAGGATTCGAGACAGAACCGTCGGACCCCCGTGCGTCGGAGGCCACCCCGCTGGCCAACACGAAATCCACGGCCTGCCCGACAGACAGAATCTGCGCCGCTTCCTCGTCAGACATCTTCACGCCGTAGGAGTCTTCGAGCTCCTGAACCAGCGTGTAGAGATCGAGCGAGTCCGCGCCGAGATCCTCGCGAAACCGCGTGCTCTCATGGATCGACGCAGGGTCGATCTCCAGCTCGTCTACGAGGTGCCCACGGATCAGTGAAAAGACGGCGTCACGCGTCATCGGCTCGACACCGTAGACACCGCCTCGGACGTGGAGCGGGGGTCTCGCTCGAATCTGCCGACCGCGGCGCGAACAGCACGCAGCTAGGCATTTGCGCCCTCCGCCGCGGCGGGCAGGGTGCGCAGCGCGCCGGCGGTCTCCAGGGCTCGCCGGGTCGTACCGACCACGTCCTCCTCGACGCCGCGCGCGGCGACCTCGATGGCCCGCGCGAACCCACGGCGGGAAAAGCGGCCATGAGCGACCACGCCGAGCTGTCGCAGGCCAAGCATGTACGCGCCTCCGGGGCCCTCGGGGTCGATCTGCTCGCGCAGCCGGCGTACCGCGGGACCGAGTAGCCAGCCGCCGAGCTTGCCGCGGGTCGAATCCATCGCCACTTCGCGGATGGCCCGCATCGTTCGTCCCGAGACGCCCTCGATCAGCTTCAGGGTGATGTTGCCGGTGAAGCCGTCCATGACGATCACGTCAGCGACGCTGTCGGTGACCTGGGTGCCCTCGATGTTGCCGACGAAGTTCAGGCCTGTCCCGGCCGCGCCGGACAGCTGCTCGTAGACCGAGACCAGGTCGGCGGTGCCCTTGCCTGGCTCCTCGCCGTTGGAGAGCAGAGCGACGCGAGGCGATTCGATCCCCATCACGGCGTGGGCGAAAGCCGAGCCCATGTGGGCGAACTGAACGAGGTGCTCGGGGCGGCAGCTGACGTTGGCGCCGACGTCCAGGAGCACCACGGGCGGCGCGGCCGGCATCGGAACCGGAAGGGCCAGGGCCGGGCGGTAGATGCCGCGGTCGCGGCGCAGATTGAAGAGACCGGCCGCCAGCGCGGAGCCGGTGGAGCCGCCGGAGACGAGCGCCTGGGCGCGACCGTCGGCGACGGCCTTGGCCGCCTGCACGATCGAGGCCTCCGGTGTCGAGCGAACGGCGAAGGCGGGATCGGCGGCCTTGGCGATCGAGACCGGCGCATCGACGACCTCGACCCCATCGGGCACGGGGCCGATCTCGGCGGCGGGACCGAACAGGATCACACGCGTGCCGGCCCGGACCGCCTGTGCGGCACCGGCCGCGACCTCTGCGGGACCCAGATCCGCTCCGCCCGCGTCAACGGCGACGGTGACCATGGTGCCGATCAGGCGGCGGTGGGCCCGCCGTCGGCGATCACCTCACGCCCGCGGTAATAGCCGCAGGTCGGACAGACACGGTGAGGGCGCCGCGGGCTGTGGCACTGCGGGCAAGCGTTGTACGTGCCGGCCTCGACCTTGTGGGTCGAGCGGCGCTTGGTCGTGCGCGAATGCGATTGCTTCTGCTTGGGTACCGCCATGGGACGGCGGAGGCTAGCAGGGCAGGTCAGGCGTCGAACTTGAGCTCGGAGAGCTTGCTCCAGCGCGGATCCATCTCACGCTCGTGGTGGTGCTCGGGACCCGCTTCGTTGAGATCTGCCCCGCACACCGGGCACAGTCCGGCGCAGTCCGGCCGGCACAGGATCTGGGCCGGGACGGCGAGGGCCAGGGTGTCGCGCGCCCAGGCCCGCAGGTCGAGCGTGCCCCCCTCCACGTAGGGCGACTCGAGTTCGTCTCCACCCCCGGGCTGGGAGACCTCGCGCGCCTCGACCACGAACTCGGGCTCGGCATCAGACAGGCAGCGCATGCACGGCCCGACCAGTGAGGCGGAGAACTGCAGGCGCAGGGCATAGCCGTCGGCGGTCGTCTTGGAGACGTTGAGGACGGCGGGAATCAGAGCCGGCTGCACGCGATAGCGCTCTCCCGCCAACTCGAACGGGTCGATCTCGACCCCCAACTCGAGCCGCCGTCCCTCGCCCGTGGTCAGTCGCAGGCCGGCGAGGTCAAAGCTGTCACTGCGCGGGGCCATGCTCCGAGCTTACGAAGCCTCGGCGCGATCCCGGAGCCGGCGTGCGCTAGGCGCGATCGAGGTCGCGCTTGAGGATCTTGCCGGTCGCATTGCGCGGCAGCGCATCCACAAACACGATTTCGCGCGGGACCTTGTAGCGAGCCAGGCCGGAGCGGACGTCGGCCTTGAGTCCCTCCTCGGTCAGCTCGGCCCCCGCCGCGAGGACCACGTACGCACGCAGGCGCTGCCCGAACTCGCCATCGGGCACTCCCACGACGGCCACCTCCGCGACACCGGGCACCCCGGCGAGGAGGTCCTCGACCTCGGCCGGGAACACGTTCTCGCCTCCCGAGACGATCATGTCGTCGTCGCGCCCGTCGATGAACAGGCGTCCTTCGGGGTCGAAATGACCCACGTCGCCGGTGGCCATCAGGGAGCCGATCCGGGCTTTGTCGCCGCCGCCGGTGTAGCCCTCGAACAACAGTTCGTTGCCGACGAAGATGCGTCCTGTCTCACCAGCGGGCACCGGTTGCGAATCCGGGCCGACGATGCGGACCACCGTTCCCCGGGGCGGCCGTCCGGCGGTGCCGGGTGCCGCCCGCAGATCCTCCGGCGAGGCAACCGTGGCCCACGCGACCTCGGTTGACCCGTACAGGTTGTAGAGCGTGTCCCCGAAGGCATCCATCACCCGCTGGGCGAGGGGGCCGGGCAGGGCCGAGCCGCTGGCCCCGATCACGCGCAGACTGCTCGTGTCGTAGGCGGCGATCGTCTCGGGTGGCAGCTCGAGCATCCGCTGGAGCATCACCGGCACGACGATGAGCGCGCTTGGCCGGTGTTCGGCGATCGCCTTCAGAGTCTGCTCCGGGTCAAAGCGCCGGTGCAGGATCAGGGTCGAAGCCAGCCCGGCGCCGAAGATCATGTGCGCAAAGCCCCAGGAGTGGAACAGAGGCGCGGCGATCAGCGTGCTCTCCCGGGAGCGCAGCGGGATCGCTGACAGCAGCGCCGCGACGGGCTGCAGGGAGCTCGGGGCCGGCCGGTTGGCCCCCTTGGGCGAGCCGGTCGTGCCCGAGGTCAGGATCACGGTCCGGCCGGGCTGGGCGGGTGGAGGCAACGGGTCGGCGGAGCGGGTATCGAGCAGCTGCTGCAGGGTGGTCGCGCCGGCCGAGGGGTGTTCGGCGTCCGTCCAGGCCACGAAACCGGGCTGAGTGGCCGTGGCCGGGGCGACCGCGGCGCTGAACTCGGCGTCGTAGACGATCGCCTTCGAGGCCTCGCGCGCCATCACGTCGCTGACCTGCGGGCCGGCAAACGAGGTGTTGAGGTAGATCGCGTTGGCACCGAGCTTCGCGCAGGCCAGGCTGGCCTCGACGAACCAGCGGTGGTTGCGGCACAGGATCGACACGCTGTCCCCCGCGCCCACCCCGTATCCGGCCAGACCGCGGGCGATCGCGTTTGACCGGGCCTCGACCTGGGCGAAGGTCAGCGTGCCCAGCTCGTCGATGATCGCGGGCTCGTCGGGGTAGCGGGCGGCGGCGCCCAGATAGCCGGAGGCCAGACCGGGTCCCCAGCGGATCAGCCCACTCAGAGCGCGCAGCGCCCGGTCGGGGCGGCTGGGGCGCAGCATGCCGGCGCGGGCCAGCGTGCCGGCAATATGGACGCCGTCGGAGAGGGTCGAGGCCATGGCGGTGTATCCAATCACGGTGCGCGTTCGCGGCGACGTCTGCGGAGACGAACCGCGATCATCCCGGCATGTCCGAGTGGTTTCACGCCTACGGCTTTGCCGATGTCCACGACGAGTTGCTGGTCGGCGCCTACCCACTCGATGTCTCCGACGTGAAGACGCTCGAGCGTCTCGGCGTACGACGGATCCTCAACCTGGTGGAGGACCGGGAGTATGCGGCGGGGCAGCGCGAGCAGGTCGTGGCCGCGCTGGACGCGGCCGGGATCCGGGAGACGCGCATGAACCTCGAGGACTACGGGCGCCTGCCGCCGCCGGCCCTGGAGGCGGCGGTTCAGCAGATCGTGGCCTGGCTGCGGGCCGGAGAGCGCACCTACGTTCACTGTCGGGCCGGCTGGCAGCGCTCGGCGGCGGTCGCGGCGGGGGTGGTGGCGATCCAGGATGCCGTCGACGTCGAGACGGCGCTCAACCGCGTCCGCGTCCGCAAGCCGTCGGCTCGGCCTCTCCCCCATCAGCGTGAGGATCTGCTCCGCTGGTGG
>DASXHG010000438.1:0-4436 GCA_036488625.1 Solirubrobacteraceae bacterium
AGCCGGCGTCTCCGGTGGTCAACGCCGGAACGCTCTATACGTGAGCCGGGAGCGCAAACAGGTACTGCTGCGCATGGATCCGCAGGTCCACGATGCCCTGGCCCGATGGTCCGCCGACGAGTTCCGCAGCCTCAACGCTCACATCGAGATGCTGCTCCGTCGCGCGCTCAACGACGCCGGCCGGATGCCCCGACAGGCCGGTCCGATGCCCAGGCGTGGCCGTCCCCCCACCCGTAGCGGCTGACACCGGGCAACGCCGCAACGAAACCTGGGATCCGAGCGGAAAACCGCTAGCAACGAGAAACAATCGGGGAACCTCCGTCCCTTAGTTGCACACAGCGCACCTTAGAGACGGAGGTTCCGGCCACAGGAGGTCCGAACTTGCTTCTGTCGACCTTGTTCCCGACGGTCACTGAGCGTCATGGGTCGGCCAGGAACGCGTCGACGTCGGCGGCGAACTCATCATGATGTTGGAAGAGGAAGCCGTGCGCCGCGTCGGGGTAGATCTTCAGCCCCGCCCCCGGGATCAGCCCGGCCAGGAGATAGGAGTAGCGCGGAAGGATCATCGGGTCACTGTCGCCGTTGGCCACGAACACGGGCTTGTCGATCGCCGAGACCCGCTCGAGCAGGGAATGGTTCGGCTGGCCCCAGGCGCACACCGCGTCGTATTGCGCCAGGCGGGTCTGCCAGCTGGTCGCTTGGTCGCGATCGACCGTTCGCGCCCCGAAGATGCGGCCGGCGACCTGCTGTCCGGCCGCGCGGCTCGCCTCGGACGGGGAAAAGAAGACGCTGATGTATCCGGCTGGCGACGTCTCTGGCTGGCCGACGGCGCCGATTACCTCAGGCGCCCAACCGTGCATGCCGCTGGCACCCTGCGGAGCCGAAGAGGCGAGCACGACCTTGCGCACCGCCGCGGGTCGAACGAGAGCGATCTCCTGGGCCAGGAAGCTGCCGATCGAGAATCCGAGCAGATCGACCTCTCCCATCTCCAGCCCATCGATGAAATCGATCGCGTCGAGCGCCATCTGCGCGATCGTGGGCGGAGTCGTCCCGCTCGAGGCGGCGACCCCCCGGTTGTCGAAGGTGATCACCCGACGGTCGCGGGCGAGCGCATCGATGAGCGCCGGATCCCAGTTGTCGAGGTTGCCGCGAAAGTGCTGCAGGGTGACCAGCGGGCGCGCGTCAGAGGGGCCGGTGGCGCGGTAGGCGTAGTCAACCCCGTTGGCGGCACTGAGCACCTTGGTTTCCGCGTCGACGTAGCTGGCGACGGTTGCGGTCTCGGACATGCGTTCCCCTTTCGCAGCGTGAAGATCTTCCGTGCTCAGGTTCCTCCACCCGCCGATCTCCGTCATGGCACGGACGCGTGATATGTAATTCCCGTTACCAGCGTCCCTCGCGACGATGGTCTGCCTCGATCACGATGTCGTGACGTGAATCCTCGGATTGGATGCTGAGAGCCCTGATGACTACGCAGACGCCAATTGAAAGCCCGTTCGGTGAGCACTCGACGGCCGAGGAGGTCGCAGCGGGGATCGACCTGACCGGCAGGCGCGCGATCGTGACGGGCGCGGCGTCGGGGATCGGGACGGAAACGGCGCGCGTGCTGGCCGACCGGGGCGCCGTAGTGACGCTGGCGGTCCGCAACACCGAGGCCGGAGAATCGGTCGCCGCTGGCATCCGTCAGTCGACGGGCAACGATGCCGTCGATGTGCACGCCCTGGAGCTCGCCGAGCCCGACTCGATCGCAGTCTTCGTCGACGACTGGAGCGGTCCGCTCGACATCCTCATCAACAACGCCGGGGTCATGGCGATACCGGAGCGCAGGCTCACCCCCCAGGGAATGGAGCTCCATTTCGCGACCAACCACCTGGGGCATTTCGCGCTTGCCACGGGCCTCTACGAAGCGCTGCGCTTATCCGGTCATGCACGTGTCGTCTCGCTGTCCTCCAGCGCGCACCTGCTCTGCCCGGTCCTGTTCGACGATCCGACATTTGCCTTTGTCCCCTACAGCCCGATGGTCGGCTACGGCCAGTCCAAGACAGCAAACGTCCTGTTCGCGGTCGAGGCGAACCGTCGCTGGCAACGCGACGGGATCACGGTCAACGCGGTCATGCCCGGGGGCATCGCCACCGCTCTACAGCGTCACGTCGATCCCGAGGAGCTCGAGCGCGCGCGCCGCGAAGCCGGGGCCGATGCGGAATTGAAGACGATCGAGCAGGGCGCGGCGACATCGATGTTCGCCGCGGTCTCGCCGTTGCTCGACGGCATCGGCGGTCGCTACCTCGAGGACTGCCACGAGGCCCACATCGTCGCGGCGCGTGCCGATTCCGACGGCCGGCATGGCGTCGCGGCCTACGCCCTCGACCCAGCGAACGCCGAACGTCTCTGGCGCCTGTCCGAGGAACAGGCGGAGCGGACCGCGTAGCCGAGCCGGCCACGCGGTCACCCACCCGATGACCCGCGGGCTACTCGACCGGCCGCGGGTCGAGCTTGAGGGCCACCGAGTTGATGCAGTAGCGGTCGCACCCGTTGGGGCCGTCGTTGAAGACATGGCCCAGATGCCCGCCACAGGCAGCACAGGTCACCTCGGTGCGACGCATGAACAGGCTGCGGTCCTCGTGGAGCTCGACGTTGGCGCGGTTGGCCGGGTCGGTGAAGCTCGGCCAGCCGGTCCCCGAGTCGAACTTGGTGTCTGACGAGAAGAGCTCGGCGTCGCAGGCGGCGCAGCGGTAGATGCCGTCCTCCTTGGCGTGGACGTAGGCGCCCGTGAAGGGTCGCTCGGTCCCCTTGCGGCGAAGCACCTTGTAGGCCTCCGGCGTCAGCTCCTGGCGCCACTGCTGGTCGGTCTTCTCGATGCGATTGGTCATTGCGGTCCTTTCGTGATCCATACGACTACTTTGACCCGATCGGCGCCGAAACGATTCATCGTCGGCGCCGGGTCAGGGCGGTCTGCGAACCTCTGGCCCCATGACCGGGTCACATCGCCGATGAGCCCCGTCTGGCATCAGCTTCGCTTTCGGCGCGATCACCGGTGGACGCCGCCTCACATGTCCGCCTACCTCGACTCCGACCTGCGCAGGCATGCTCGCGCGCGCCTCGAGCGCCATACGGCGGAGTGCGCCGATTGCCGGGGCGTCCTCGGCGAGCTTCGGCGGCTGCTCGCCCTGCTACACGGCCAGCCGCTGTCGGAACCGGCCACCGACGGGTCCGCCATCGCCACCGCCGTCCTGCGCCGGCTGCATGAATCAGCCGACCATTGATCCAGCGCAGGAGCGCGCCCTCATCGCCCGCGCTCGCGGCGGCGACGAGGGTGCCTTCGCCCAGCTCGTGACCGAGCACTCGGCCCGCGTGTACGGTGCGCTGCGGAGGTTCGGACTGAACCCGCAGGAGGCCGACGAGGTCGCGCAAGAGGTGTTCGTGCGCGCCTGGCGCGGCCTGACCCGGTTTGAGGAACGCTCCCAGTTCTCGACCTGGCTCTACCGGATCGCCTTCAACGAGGCCAACCGGCGGCTCGCCCGGCGCCCGCCACCGACGCCGTCCAACCAGCCCGATGACGAGGACGCGATCGCCGCGTTACCGGCCGCGCTTGGCACCAGCCCCCAAGCCCACACCCTTGACCGGGAATTCGGGCAGATGCTCGAGCGCGCGCTCGCCGAGCTGCCCGCCGACCTACGGGCCGCCGTCGTCCTGCGCGACCTGCAAGGGCTCTCGACCAAGGAGGCCGCGGCGGCGGCGGGCGTCCGTCAGGCCGCGTTCAAGAGCCGCCTTCATCGGGGGCGGATGCAGCTCCGCGCCCTGCTCGAGCCATACCTGCGGCTCGAGCAGGCGTGAGCGACCGGCTCGTCCTCAGCGCTCCGACGGCACGTCGATCGTGACGCCGCAGGCCGCGTAGCCCGAGCGATCGTAGTAACGCTGGTGGTACTCCTCGGCGCGGTAGAACGTCGTCGCCGGGACGATCTCGGTCACGATTGGCTTGACGAGCGACTCTTGCTCGGACTCGCGCGTGGCCAGCGCCAGGCGCTCCTGCTCGGCGTCGTGGAAGAAGATCGCGGAGCGATACTGACTTCCCAGGTCCCAGCCCTGACGGTTCCGGGTGGTCGGGTTGTGGATGTGCCAGAAGGTGTCCAGCAGCTGCCGGTAACTCACCGTGGCCGGGTCGAAGATGACCTCGACGGCCTCGGCGTGGCCGGTGGCGCCGCTACACACCTGCTCGTAGATCGGATCGGGGGTCTTCCCGCCCGTGTAGCCGACGGTCACGTCAAGCACGCCGTCGAGCTCGCGGAAGGCAGCCTCGACGCCCCAGAAGCAGCCGGCGGCGAAAGTCGCGCGCTGTGCGCCGTCGGGGCGGCCCGAGGTGCCGGGGAGGTCGTTGGGCAGATGGGTCATAGGGTCCTTTCGGTCAAATCGAAAACGCATTCACCTCAATAGACCCTCGG
>DASXHG010000444.1:0-2527 GCA_036488625.1 Solirubrobacteraceae bacterium
CTCGGCGGCGCCTGCGCCGACGATTGTGTGCAGCTCGTCGATAAACAGGATGCAGTCGCCGGCGCTTTTGATCTCCTCGATGATCTTCTTGAGGCGCTCCTCGAACTCACCACGGTATTTGGAGCCGGCCACGAGCGCTGCCAGGTCGAGCGTGTAGATCTGCTTGTTCTTCAGCAGCTCCGGCACGTCGGCGTTGGTGATGCGCTGGGCGAGGCCCTCGACGACGGCGGTCTTGCCGACGCCGGGCTCCCCGACGAGCACGGGGTTGTTCTTAGTCCGTCGCGACAGGATCTGCATGATCCGCTCGATCTCGGTCTCGCGACCGACGACCGGGTCCAGCTTGCCCTCGGAGGCAAGCTTGGTCAGGTTGCGCCCGAACTGGTCCAGCAGCTTGGAGGACTTCTTGCCCTCGCCGGGGGCCGCAGCGCCCTGGCTGCCGGAACCGGAGCCGCGCTGGCGGCTGCCCGGGCCGGACAGCATCCGGATCACCTCGTTGCGGATCTTCTCGGAGTCGGCGTCAAAGTCGAGCAGAATCCGGGCGGCGACGCCCTCGTTCTCGCGCACCAGACCGAGCAGGATGTGCTCGGTGCCGATGTAGTTGTGACCCAGGCTCAGCGCCTCGCGCAGGGCGAGCTCGAGAACCTTCTTCGCGCGGGGGGTGAAGGGGATCTGCCCGGAGGTGACTTCCTCACCGGAGCCGACGATGCGAACGACCTGCGCGCGGACGCGCTCAACCGTGATGTCGAGGGATTCGAGGACTCGCGCGGCGAGACCCTCTTCTTCGCGCAGCAGTCCGAGCAGGATGTGCTCGGTGCCGATGTAGTTGTGCTTGAGAGTCCGCGCCTCTTCCTGGGCCAGGACGACGACCTGGCGGGCTCGCTCTGTAAATCGCTCAAACATTGGCTTCCTGTCGTTGTGGCCGGTACTTCGAAGGAGGTCGGTTGGTTGCTTTTCCGGGTTTCTCCTACGCCCCCTGAGTCCTGCCGGACTCAGGTGGCTGCGGGGACCGCAAACTAGCCGCTCCCAACCTTCTCTTCGGCCGCAAAGCCAATTCGGTTGAACGCGGATGGTCTTTCCTTGGGGCCATACCTCAGGATAACAGCAGCCTCCCGGTACTCGGCGACGTCAATCCTCGGTCTATGCGTCAGTTCACGTCTTGTTCATAGACCTTCTCGCCCGCCTCCCAAATCGGCCGCTGGGACGGGACCGAGCCGGCCGCCGCCGCGGCCGAGCCGGGTCCGGTTGAAGGCACCGGGCTCGCGCCCCGCCCACGCGCGGTGGCGCGGAACCGGCCCACGCTCGGCAACCGTCCCGTCGTCGAGAGCCACGAGCCGGCGAGGATCAGGACCAGCCCGAGGATCGCCCCTGCGCCCGGCTTCTCGCTGAGCAGGATCATTCCCAGCGCGAGCGCGATCACCGGATTGACGTAGGTGATGACCATCGCCCGGCTGGTTCCGGCCTCGCGGATCAGGACGGTCATGATGACGAAGGCCAGCGCTGTGCAGAGGAGCGTGAGCACGGCCAGCGCCCCGAAGCCGCCCAAGCTCGGAACTCGGCTGGGCAGGTCGATCGCGGCCAGCGGGGTGAGCAGCAGAGCTCCGACGAGCAGCCCGCCCCCCATCAGCGTGGGGGGATCGAGTCCGCCCAGGCGCTGTTTGAGGATCATCGGTCCGATCGCGTACCCGGTGGCGGCGATGAGGATGGCCCCTGCGCCCAGCAACTCTCCCGAGCGACCGGCGATGTCGATTCCGACCAGCGCGATCACGCCCAGAAAGCCGAGGGCCAGCCCGGCCGCGCGCAGCGGCGTCGGCTTCTCGCTGTGGTCGTAGCGCAGGGCGAGAACGGTGCCGATCAACGGCACCGAGGCGATGATGATCGCGGTCAGTGACGAGGCCACGTGCTGCTCGCCGACGGCGATCATCGGGAACGGGATCGCGACCTCGAAGAACGCATACGCGGCCAGCCACCGCCAGCGCCCGCGCAGCGTCGGCAGGGTGCCGCTCCGCCACGCCAGCACGAGCAGGATCGCCGCCGCCCCCGTGAGCCGGCCCCAGGCGAGCGTGATCGGCGTCAGGCCGCCCTGCTCGGCGTACTTGATGAACAGGTACGGGATGCCCCACAGGACCGAGACGGCAGCGAAGGCGAGCCAGGCGCGGCGGGTCATCTCTCTGAGGCTATTGCTGAGCAGCCCGCGTTACGTGCGCAGCGCGGGGAACAGCACGACCTCGCGGATCGAGCGCTGCCCGGTCATGACCATCACCAGGCGATCGATCCCGATGCCGATCCCGCCGGTGGGGGGCATCCCGTACTCGAGCGCCTCGACGAAGCTCTCGTCGTAGGGCTGGGCCTCTTCGTCGCCGGCGGCGGCCAGGCGGCGCTGGCCCTCGAAGCGGCGGCGCTGCTCGTCGGGGTCGTTGAGCTCGGTGAAGGCATTGGCGATCTCCATGCCGCCGATGTAGGCCTCGAAGCGCTCGACCAGGCCCGGCTCGGAGCGGTGGTCCTTGGCCAGCGGGGAGATCTCGACCGG
>DASXHG010000058.1:0-2816 GCA_036488625.1 Solirubrobacteraceae bacterium
CCCGCGACCCCGGAAGTGGCCCAGGCCCAGGGCGAGGCCGAGCGGCAGCCCGATCACGGCCGCGACAGCGGTGGCGATGGCCGCCACCTGGAGCGTGAAGCCGATCACGCTGAGCAGGTAGGGGTTGCCGTGGGTGATCAGCGGCACGGCCTGGCGCAGGAGATCCCCGATCAACTGCATTCAGCCCGTCCGGAAGCGCAGATTGATGCCGCTGGTGCGTTGCTGCAGGACGGTCAGGACGGCCATCAGAATCAGGATCAGCGCCAGCAGGACCAGCCCGATGGCGACCGCATAGGGGTAATTGGCGTAGTCGGTGGCCTGCTGCAGAAGCGCGCTGGCCAGCGTCTGGTCGTAGTTCTGGATGTTGCCGCCGACGATCACCACGGCACCCACCTCGGACAGAGTCGAAGCGAGGGCGGCGATCACCGCCGCGATCACGCCGATCTTGGCCTCGCGCAGCGCGAGCCGCGAGAGGGCGACCCGGCCGGCCCCAAGCGCTCGCGCCTGGTCGAGCAACCCCGCGGGCAGCCCCTGGATCGCGG
Source organism: Solirubrobacteraceae bacterium (assembly GCA_036488625.1). Taxonomy (GTDB): domain Bacteria; phylum Actinomycetota; class Thermoleophilia; order Solirubrobacterales; family Solirubrobacteraceae; genus Palsa-465. The sequence goes on from DASXHG010000058.1 coordinate 543, forward strand.
CCGGGGTCAGGGCGACGACGTAGGGCAGGGCGAGGATCGTCTGGGCAACGTACACGGCGCGCAACGTGAACTCGATCCGCAGACCGCCGAAGACACCCTGGGGCAGGAGCAGGATCAGCACCCCGACCCCGACGATCACCGGCGGCAGGGCCAGGCTGGCATTGGCCAGGACCTGGAGCGCGCGACGTCCGCGGAACCGACCCAGGCCGAGAGCCAGGCCGATCGGCAATCCGATGATCAGCGCGGAAACCGTGGACACAACCGCCACGCGGATCGTCACCCCGATGACGCTGAGGATGTACTGGTTGCCGTGGGCGATCAGGGGAATCGCCTGTCGCAGCTGATCCCACAGATAGGCCATGTCAGGGTCGCTTGGCGCGTGCCGGGTTCTGCACGTAGACCAGCTCACCGTTGGCCAGCCGGTAGACAACCCCGGCCGGGGACCCGCGACCGAGGGTCCGCGCCCCGGGCTTGGGCAGCGGAGCGACCTTCTGGCCCGGCCGGATCTGGATCACCTTGGTCTGGGGCGCACGGAGGCCGTTCTTGGTGATCGTCGCGCCGAGATGCAGCGAGGACAGCGCCGCCAGCAGGAAGGCCACGGAAAGCACGATTCCGAGGTCGAACAGGTTGACCAGCCCGTCGAGCGGGTCTCCGGCTCGGTCCTCGCGACTCCGCGCTCGCGGGTTGACCGTGATCATGTCGTCCGTCCGGCCACGGTCGTTTGACCGGCCACTGTCGCCTCCTCGGCGATCGAGCTCGGGTCGCTGATAATCGCCGCCACGTACTCGAGATCGGACAGGTCCTGGCCGTACATCCGGTCGCGCGACAGGGACAGGCCGAAGGCGACGGCCCCGATCAGCAGTCCGACCACGGTGACGCTGAAGGCCACGCGCAGGTTCTGGCTCAGGGCCGCGGTATTGCCGTTGGCCAGTCCGGTCAGCGCGGGCGAGAGGGGGATCAGGGTGCCCATCAACCCCAGCGCCGGGCCGGCTCGGACCAGCAGGCGTGTCCGGGCCAGGCGGCGCTGGGAGTCGAAGTCGAAGTCAGCCAGTGCCTTATTGAGCTGGTGATCGCCGCCCGGGGTTCGGGCATGACGCACGATGAAGTCAAGCGTTGCCGCCATCGCCGAGCTGCGGGCGATGCCTCCGACAGCGGTCGCAGCGCCGGCCCGGTCGCCGGCCAGCACCTTCTCCCGAGCCGTCTCGGCCTCGGAGGAAAGGGTCGCGAAGTGGCGACGGCGGCGGCCGTGCAACTCGACGGCGTAGCTGCCCAGCTCGAAAATCACGGTGGCCAGGGCGAGCAGGGCGAGGATCAGCACCGGCACCTGCAGCACGCTCGCGACGTGGAAGATCGCCTGGTCGATGTCGTGGGTGCTGAGCGCGTAGATCACGGGCGGTGCGGCGATGGTGACATGCCCGGACCGTCAGTAGTCGGCGCGCGGCCGTTCGCGCCGGCGCAGTCCACGCCTCTCGCGCCAGGCTCCCAGGGCCAACAGGGCCGCCACGGCGAGGCCACCGAGGGGGACCGAAAGCGAGGCGGGCGCGGTGCTGGCCTGGCGGACAGCCGCGACCGGGCTGCTCGGCGCCGCCGTGCGCTGTTGGGCGGGCAGCGATCCGGCCGGGAGCGGAGTGACGTCGGCGATCAGGCGGCCGGTGACGAGCGTCTGCGGCGATGCGCCCCGGAGCGCACGGCGCTGCCGGTGGGGTCGGGTCTGCGACGGGCGCGGCGACGTACGCGGCGCCGGGTGGGTGCGGGTGCTCCCGGAGGAACTCGTCTTGGCGGGTGCGGCGGCCGCAGCGGGCTTTGCTCCCGGGGCCAAGCTCAGGCTGGCCCCAGACGTCGCCGGTGGCCGGCCCTTGGCTGAGCCGGGTTGGGTCGAGCGCGAGGCGTCGGCGCCAGTCGGAGACGAGGTCTTGTTCGGGTGGGCGCCGCCGCTCTGGGTCCGCTTGGCGGGACGGGCGTGGGCCGGCGCGCGAACCAGCACCGTCGCCGTACCCCCCCTTCCTGTCCGGCGGTCGGTCACGAGCACGGTCACGGCGTAGCTGCCGCTCGCGAACGTGTGCGTGGGAATGGCCTGGCTCGAGCTGGCACCGTCGCCAAAACTCCAGTTCCAGCGGACCGCAGAACTTGGAACCGATGCCCCGGCGTCGGTCACGGTCGCCTTCAGACGGGTCGCGAGCGTCTGCCCCTCGTTGCTCACCGGGGTCTGAGTGGCGTGGACGGTCAGCGGCGCGCCCTTGGCGAACACGACGATCGATACCGGCGCCTGGCTCT